>JAIETY010000119.1 GCA_019744885.1 Sphingomonas sp. | reverse complement strand
GGCGGCAACACGCCCGCAATCGATGGCTGGTTCGAAAAGGTGCGCGCGCTCACGCCCCGCGAAAAAGCATTGATCGCCGATTCAGCGAGCAAGCGCGATCCGGCACAGGCGAAAAAGGCGATGGGCATTCAGCACTTCATCGACGACCTGCCTTGGCCGCAGGTACTCGAACGCGAAGCTGCCATGCCCACCGTCAATATCGAGGGGCTGATTGCGGGCTATACCGGCCCCGGCGGCAAGACGATCCTGCCGTCGCGCGCGGTTGCAAAGCTCGACATGCGGCTGGTGCCTGATCAGACGTTCGACGATTGCGTCGCCAAGCTGAAAGCGCACCTCGCCAAGCGCGGCTATGGCGACATCGAGGTCAAGGTGAGCGGCGGTTATGATCCCACGCAAACCGATGAAAATTCGTCGCTGATCAAGGCCGAGTTGGCAGCCTATACCCGTGCCGGGCTCAAGACATCGGTTTATCCCCGCCTCTCTGGATCTTGGCCAGGGTTCGTCTTCACCTCGGCGCCGGTGTCGCTGCCGGCGGGCCAGTTCGGTTTTGGCCACGGCAGCGGCGCGCATGCCCCCGACGAATATCTCGTGATCGACAGCGCCAATCCCAAAGTGCTGGGGATGGACGACGCCGCGATGGGTTTTGTTGATTTCTTCTATCAGATCGCCGCAACCGGCTGATCGGTCGCGCCGCGTCAGAACGCCCCCGGCACCTCGCGTTGCATCGGATCGGGACGTGCGGGCGAGACCAGTTGGTGGTCGCGCACCACCGTCGCGGTGGTACTCTGCGCGCCGATACCGGTGCTCGCCGTCACTGGCGTGCAGCTCTGCCCGGCCAGATAATTGAGCGCAGCGCGCGTCGATGCTTCCTGCGGATCGCCGAGCTGGCGCGTGAAATCGTCGGGCGCCTGGCAACTCGCTTCGACCACGCTGGCGAGCCCGGTGTAATAATCGCCCCGGCGATTGGCGTTTTGGGTCGCAAAGGCGACCACGCGCAGGCGGTCGTCGCACGCACTCTGGTCGAGCGCAATCTGGCCGACCGGCTTGCCAAAGGTGTTGGTGCCGATCAGCGCGACATTGCTGCGCAGATAGGGGATCATCGAATTGATCACGAGTTCACTCGCCGATGCGGTGCCGCTGGTACCGATGAACGCGATACGCGTCGGCGCGATCGACTGGGCAACGGTCGCGAAGTTGCGGGTCGAATTGTTCGACGACTTCTCGGGCCGGAACGCCGTGATGCTGAACACCTCCGACGTCGAACGATTGCGACCGAGCAAATCGCCAATCAGCTCCGCCGTCGACACGAGTCCCCCGCCATTATAGCGGAAATCGATGATGACGTTGGTGATGCCCTGCGCGCGGAAATTGGCGAAGGCATCGCGCAACTGTTGGTCGGCAGTCGATATGAACGTGCGCAGATTGATGTACCCGACGCGCCGCCCGCCATCGTTGATGATCTGCGCGCCGTAACGCGACGAGACCGGGGTGAGGCTGAAGTCGGCTTTGGTCACCGTGACCGTGCGCGTTCCCGCTGCGTCGGTTATCTGGAGCACCCGCACTGTCCCCGCCGTAGACGGCCCCAGCGCATTGGTCACCGCATTGCCGCCGCCGCCGGCGAGCAGCGACGCCACGGTCTGGAGATTGCTCGTGGTGGTGCCGATCGCGACGATCTGCGCGCCGCGATCAATCCCGGCGGCCAGCGCGGGCGCACCTTCAAAGCTTTCGACGACAAACAGCCGGTTCGCCGAATCATAGGCGAGCCGCACGCCAAAGCCCGCGCTCGCCCCTGCATTGAAAAACGCATTCTCGCCCGCAATCGAGGTGATGTAGGTGAAGAAGCGATCGCGGTTCTGCGACCGCGCGGTCGCCGTCAGTGCGTCGATATAGTCACTGACGGTCGTAAAGGGTGCCGGATCAAGGCTTGCGGGCAGCGTTTCGGGGAAGAGATACCATTCCCTCAACTGCGCGAGCGCCCAATCCTGCCGCGCGCGCAATGTGCAGGTGCCGCTCGTGGGGCTTTGTGAAGGCGAAGGCGTTGGCGCCGAAGCCGTGCTGCTGGTCGATCCGCCGCTTGTCGCGGTGGACCCGCCGCCGGAGCTGCACCCCGCCAAGAGCGCAATCACGCTCAGTGCCGTTGCCAGCCGCTGTTTCCGGATTGCCATCACGCCTCACTCCACACGCGCATCGACAGCGCGAGCCCCACGCCTCAGCGCTCATAGGCCTTTGGTAGCGCAGCTTCTTGCGGCTGGCGATAGCGTTTGAGCAATTCGCCCTGTCGCGTACCCAAGGGCTGTTTGACGCCATCGACATAGACACTGACCGCCGCCGTGCTGAGCTCAAGCGGATCGCCATCCCAGATCACGACATCGCCGCGCCGACCGGGGCGGAGGGACCCGATTTCACCGCCCAGCCCGACCGCTTCGGCGGGCGCCGAGGTAATCGCGGCAAAGGCGCTGTCCCAGCTCAGACCCGTCGCGCCCGGCACGTGATGCAGCGCGACCAGATTACCGGCATATTGCTTTTCGAGCCGGGCCTGACGCGCTTCATTGTCGTTGATCGTACCGATGCCGACGAGCACACCTGCCGCCTTCATCCGCCCGACATTGGACTGCGTCGCGGCAAGCGATTCAAAGGATTCGGGCAGATCGTTGAGCGCCGACGCGATCACCGGAACCTTGGCGGCGGCCAGTTCGCTTGCGATCATCCAGCCTTCCGAAGCGCCGACGAACACCATCCGCAGCGCCGGAAAATCCTTCTTGAACGCGATCAGCGCGCGCATGTCGGAGGCGCGCTCGACATGGATCAACAGCGGCATCTTTCCCGTCACCACCGAGCCCAATGCTGCCGCATCGACGCGATTGACGAGTACGTCGCGCCCCTGATCGAGATAGGCACCTGGCGCGCGCGCATAGGCCTGCGCCGATTTCAGCGCATCGCGAAACGCCGTCATTGCCGCCGGACGGCTGCCGCCAGCGGCACTGGCGCCGGACTCGCCATATTCCATGAACTGGAAGGCGCGCGGCGTCGACACGCTATTGTTGTCGGCGCCGAGATCGATGATCGCGCCCTGCCCCGCGAAAATCGAGCCGCGCGTCGTTGGCGCGACGACAGCACGCGTAATGCCTTCGGCGCGGTTGAGCGCGATCGAGCTGGTACGCGGATTGACGGCGGAGGCGATGTCGATCCCGGCGTGGAACGGCGAATTCCCCGCCCCCGCGTCGTTGGTTTCGTCGACGCCGTCGACTTCGATGATGCCCATGCGGGTGAAGCCCGCGACGATGCCCGGCGTGACAAAACGCCCACCCGCGTCGACCGTCTCAATCCCTTGCGGCACCGCAACATTCTTGCCCGCCGCGACGACCTTGCCGTCGCGCACGACAACAGTGCCGCCGTCGATCGGGGCAGAGCCGTCGCCAATGACGAGCCGGGCATTGGTGATCGCCACCGATTGCGCAGCAGCGGGGCTGGCGAGAAACGCCGCGGTGAGGAGGAGCAGGCGCTTCACTTCACATCTCCCGAGCCGGGCTGGCCAAGTTCGAAATCGGATACCGGTCGCCGTTTGGGATCATTGGCGTCGTAGAGTAACGCGCCGTCGATCCAGACCTTTTCGGGCCGCGAATAGACGCTGAACGGGTCGTTGTTCCACAGCACGACATCGGCCATCTTGCCGGGCTTCAGGCTGCCGGTCTTGTCAGCGATGCCGAGCGCCTTGGCCGGGTTGATCGTCAGCCAGGTCCATGCCTGTGCGTCGCTGATCTGCATCCCTGCCCGCCTGCCTGCCGCCAGCGCCTTGGCCACTTCCTGATTCAGCCGCTGGATGCCATTGGCGTCGTCCGAATGGATCATCGCGCACGCGCCCGCATTTTCGAGCAGCGGCAGATTCTCGCTGATCGCGTCATAGCTTTCCATCTTGAAGCCCCACCAATCGGCCCAGACCGCCGCGCACGTGCCATTGGCCTTGAGCAGATCGCCGATCTTGTACGCTTCGACCGCGTGGTGGAACGCGCTGACATGATAGCCAAATTCCTTGGCCATATCCATGACGATCGCCATTTCGTCGGCGCGGTAGCAATGGTTCTGGACGAGAATTTCGCCCGCCAGCACGCCGCGCAACGTATCCATCGCGATGTCGCGCGTGGGGATGTCGCCGCCGTCCTTTTCATATTTATCCCAGCGGCGCTTATACTCGACTGCCCGCGCCCAAGTCTGGCGATCGACCGCGATATTGCCCATCCGGGTCGAGGGCTGGCGGCCCTTGCTGCCATAGACGCGCTTCGGATTTTCGCCGCACGCCATCTTCAGGCCATAGGGCGCGCCGGGGAATTTCATCCCCTGTTCGGTGCGCGCATAGACATTCTTGAGCACCACCGATCGCCCGCCGAAAAGGTTCGCCGAGCCGGGCAGGATCTGCAGCGTCGTCACCCCGCCATTGGCGAGCGCGCGGCTGAAACCCGGGTCTTGCGGCCAGACGCTATGCTCGGCCCACACGTCCGCCGTGACCGGACCGGTCGCTTCATTGCCGTCCGAGTTGGCCTGCACACCGGGCGAGGGATAGTCGCCGAGATGGCTGTGGATATCGATGATACCGGGGGTGAGGTATTTCTTCGTACCGTCGATCACGGTTGCCCCGGCGGGCGCCTGCACCGTCTGCCCAATCGCGACGATCTTGCCATCGGCAAACAGCGCCTGGCCATGCTCGATCTTGCCGCCCTCGCCGTCATAGATGGTCACATTGGTGACCAGCGTCGGCACACCCGGATAGGGCTTGTACGTCGAGGGATAAGGATCGTGGTTGTACGACTTGCCGGGCGTCGGCTTCGGCGTCGGAGTCGTCGCTTCGACCTTGGGCTTGGCGGCGCCATCGGTCGCGCAGCTGGCGAGCGCCAGCGACGCAGCGAGCGCGCCGAGAAGAGCATAACCGCTCGGCAATTTCAGTGCCATGTAATGAATTCCCCTTTGCCCGGACGGCGTTTGCGACGGCCAACATTCCGCTAACGCCGCCCGCTGTCAATCGCGCGTCAGAGCGACCGCCCGATCAGTTCCTTCATGATCTCGTTGGTACCGCCGTAAATCCGGCTGACCCGGGCCGCGCGCCACATGCGGGCGATGGGATATTCGTTCATATAGCCAGCTCCGCCATGGAGCTGGAGGCACTTGTCCATCACTTCCCATTGTAGCTCGGTGTGCCACAGCTTGGCGGCGGCGCCCTCGGTCGGGGTGAGCTCGCCCGCCAGATGGCGCTTGATCGCCCAGTCGAGATGCGCCCAGCCGACCTGTAGCTTGGCCTTCAGGTCCGCCAGCACGAACCGCGTATTCTGGAAGTCGAACACCATGCCCGCGAAAGCCTTGCGCGTCTTGGTGAATTCGACCGTTTCGTCGAACGCTTTTTGTGCGCTCGCCTGCGTGCCGACGGCGATCGACAGGCGTTCCTGCGGCAACTGGCTCATCAGATAGATGAAGCCCTTGCCTTCTTCGCCGAGGCAATTCGTCATCGGCACGCGGACGTCTTCGAAGAACAGCTCCGACGTATCGGCGGCGTCCTGCCCGATCTTGTCGAGCTTGCGGCCGCGCTTGAAGCCTTCGCGGTCGGCTTCGACCAGAATGATCGACATGCCCTTGTAGGCGGGCTTGGCGTCGGGGTCGGTCTTGGCGACGACCAGGATCAGATCGGCATTCTGGCCGTTGGTGATATAGGTCTTGCTGCCGTTGACGACATAGTGATTGCCGTCCTTCTTTGCGCTCGTCCGGATCGCCTGAAGGTCGCTGCCGGTGCCGGGTTCGGTCATGGCGATGGCGGTGATCGTCTCGCCGGAGACGAGCTTGGGCAGCCACTGCTTCTTCTGCTCCTCGCTGCCGTACTGAACGATGTAATCGCAGACGATATCGGACTGGAGCGAGAACCCCGCCGGCACGCCGAGGTAGCTCATTTCTTCGTCGATGATCGCATTATAGCCGAAATCGAGCCCCAGCCCGCCATAGGCCTCGGGCACCGTCGGGCAGAGCATGCCGATCTCGCCCGCCTTGCGCCAGAATTCCTTCGGGACTAGGCGGTTCTCCTCCCACTCATTGACCTTGGGCACGCCTTCCTTTTGCAGGAAGCTGCGTACGGTCTGGCGAAATGCCTCGTGGTCCTCGTTATAGGCGAAGCGGCCGGGGAGCGTGTCGAGCATGTCAGTCCTCTCGTGGTTCTTTTGCCGACAGGGTGCGTGTCGAAACCGACCGGGTCAATCCCTGCTTGCGGCCCCCTTCGATCGTCGATCATATTTCCGTTCGTGCTGAGCTTGTCGAAGCACCGCTCTTCCTTCTAAGCCGGAGCAAGATAGAACAGCCCTTCGACCAGCTCAGGGCAAAACGGCGAGAGGATTTTTCGATGAAATTGGCCAGCCTCAAGCATGGGCGTGATGGGAAGCTCGTGGTCGTGTCGAACGATCTCGCCTGGTGCGCCGACGCGACGCATATCGCGCCGACGTTGCAGGCGGCGCTCGACGACTGGGACCGGCTGCTGCCCGATCTGCGCAATCTGCATACCGACCTGCAGCACGAGATGATTCCGATGCGGCGGTTCCACGAACATGACGCCGCCGCCCCGCTGCCCCGCGCGTTCCAATGGGCCGATGGCTCGGCCTATGTAAACCACGTCGCCTTGGTGCGGCAGGCGCGCGGCGCGGAAATGCCGGAGAGCTTCTGGCACGACCCGCTGATGTATCAGGGCGGCTCGGACGGTTTCCTCGGCCCGCGCGACACGATTCCGCTGAAGGACGAAAGCTGGGGCTGTGATCTCGAAGCCGAAGTCGTCGTGGTTACTGGCGACGTGGCGATGGGCGCGACCCGTGACGAAGCGCTCGCTGCGGTGCGGCTGGTCGGGCTGACCAATGATGTGAGCTTGCGCAACCTGATCCCCGGTGAGCTCGCCAAAGGCTTCGGCTTCTTCCAGTCCAAACCCGCGAGCGCTTTCTCGCCCGTCTTCGTCACCCCCGACGCACTCGGCTCTTGGTGGGCCGACGGCAAGCTTCACCGCAAGCTGATGATCGACTTGAACGGCAAGCCGCTCGGCCGGGTCGAGGCGGGTGTCGACATGACCTTCGACTTCGGCACGTTGATTGCCCACGCGGCGAAGACGCGCGCGCTCGGCGCGGGCACGATCATCGGCTCGGGCACAGTATCGAACCGCGACGCCGATGGCGGGCCGGGCAAGCCGATTGCCGAGGGTGGCGTTGGCTATGCCTGCCTCGCCGAAGTGCGCACCGTCGAGACGATCCGGGGCGGCGCGGCGGTGACGCCGTTTCTCAAGGCGGGCGACACCGTCCGTATCTGGGCCGAGGACGACAAGCATCACCCGATCTTCGGCGTGATCGAACAGACGGTCGAGGCGGCCTAAACGCGATTGCGCGCAACGCATTTGTTATGACATAAAGCGTGTCATTACAGCCGAATCGAGGAAGCTCCATGATCGACGCCCTGCGTACGCCCGACGACCGCTTCGCCAATCTCCCCGGCTTTCCCTGGCCGCCGCATTATGTCGACGATCTGCCGGGGTACGAAGGCTTGCGCGCCGCCTACATCGACGACGGCCCCCGCGATGCCGACCGCACCTTCCTCTGCCTCCACGGCGAGCCGAGCTGGAGCTACCTCTACCGCCGGATGATCCCGGTATTCCTCGAAAACGGCGCGCGCGTGGTAGCGCCTGATTTCTTTGGCTTTGGTCGGTCGGACAAACCAGTCAATCAGAGCGATTACAGCTTCGATTTCCACCGCAATTATCTGCTCGCGCTGGTCGAGCGGCTCGATCTGAAGCACATCACGCTGGTGGTGCAGGATTGGGGCGGGCTGATCGGCCTCACCCTGCCAATCGTGCCCGAATTTGCCGCGCGGCTCGATCGGCTCATCGTGATGAACACCGCCATCGGCGCCGGCCAGCCAGCGGGCCCCGGCTTCATGGCGTGGAAGACCTATGCGATGTCGACGCCCGATCTGCCGATCGGCGCGCTGATCGCGCGCGGCACGCCGCATCTGACTCCCGAAGAAATCGCCGCCTATGACGCGCCCTACCCCGACGCCAGCTACAAGGCGGGCGCGCAAATTTTCCCGGCGCTCGTCCCGATCGAGCCCGACATGGCGGGCGCCGACTATGGCCGCGCGGCCAGCGCGTGGTGGTCGACCGAGTGGAACGGCGCGAGCTTCATGGCGGTGGGCGATGCCGATCCGGTGCTCGGCCCGCCGCAGATGGCAGTGCTGCGCAAGCAGATCAAAGGCTGCCCCGAGCCGATGATGATCGCGGGCGGCGGCCATTTCGTGCAGGAATGGGGCGAGCCGATCGCGCGCGCGGCGCTGGAGGCGTTCGGCGGGCGCTGACCCGCAAATATTGCCGTTGAAATTTTATAACAAAGTGCGCAAAGCCTGATCAGGGCTCGCGAAGCCTGAGCGACTCACTCGGGAGAAGACATGGCCGGCGATCATCTGCGCGCCAATTTGCCGCCGCTGACCCTGCATGTCCCTGAGCCGCGTTTTCGCCCCGGCGACGCGGTCGATTTCGCCGAAGTAGCAGTGCCCCCGGCAGGTGCCGCGCCGCGCCCCGAAATCGACGCACACCCATCGAGCTTCACCGATCTCGCCTATTCGCTCGTCCGCGTGCTTGATGACGAAGGGCACGCGGTCGGCCCGTGGGACCCGAAGCTTTCGCCCAATATGCTGCGCCGCATGCTGCGCAGCATGGCGCTCGTCCGCGCGTTCGACGAGCGGATGTTCCGCGCCCAGCGGCAGGGCAAGACCAGCTTCTACATGAAGTGCACGGGCGAGGAAGCGGTCGCGGTTGCCGCCGCCTATGCGCTCGACCGCGACGACATGTGTTTCCCTTCCTATCGCCAGCAAGGCCTTTTGATCGCGCGCGATTGGTCGCTGGTCGACATGATGAACCAGATCTATTCGAACAAGGGCGACCGGCTACAGGGCAAGCAATTGCCGATCATGTATTCGGTCAAGGAATGTGGCTTCTTCTCGATCTCGGGCAATCTGACGACGCAATATCCGCAAGCAGTCGGCTGGGCGATGGCGAGCGCAGCCAAGGGTGATACGCGCATCGCCGCGACCTGGTGCGGCGAAGGCTCGACCGCCGAGGGCGACTTCCACTCGGCCTGCACCTTTGCCAGCGTCTACCGCGCGCCGGTGATCCTCAACATCGTCAACAACCAATGGGCGATTTCGAGCTTTTCGGGATTTGCAGGGGCTGAGTCGACGACCTTCGCGGCGCGCGCTGTCGGCTATGGCATTGCGGGCCTGCGCGTCGACGGCAATGACGCGCTGGCGGTCTACGCCGCGACTTCCTGGGCCGCTGAACGTGCGCGGACGAATGCCGGGCCGACCTTGATCGAGCTGTTCACCTATCGCGCCGAGGGCCATTCGACCTCGGACGATCCGAGCGCCTATCGCTCGGCGGGCGAGCCGACCGCCTGGCCGCTTGGCGATCCGATCAAGCGGCTCAAGGACCACCTGATCGCGATCGGCGAATGGGACGAGGAGCGCCACGCCGCGCAGGACCTCGAGCTCGCCGAAGCAGTCAAGGCCGCGCAGAAGGAAGCCGAAAAGAACGGCATCCTCGGCCACGGCCTGCACCAGCCGTTCGATACGCTGTTCGAAGGCGTGTTCGAGGAACTGCCCTGGCATTTGAAGGAACAACAGGCGCAGATGATCGCCGAAGAAACCGCCAGCGGTCGGCCATGGGCACAGAAATGAGCGATACCCTCGCGCCCGTAGGCGACACCACCCGCATGAACATGATCCAGGCTATCAACAGCGCGATGGACGTGATGATGGGCCGCGATCCCAATGTCATCGTGATGGGCGAGGATGTCGGCTATTTCGGCGGCGTGTTCCGCGCGACCGCTGGCTTGCAGGCGAAATATGGCAAGACCCGCGCGTTCGACACGCCGATCACCGAATGCGGCATCATCGGGGTCGCCATCGGCATGGGCGCTTACGGCTTGCGCCCGGTGCCCGAAATCCAGTTCGCCGATTACATTTACCCCGCGCTTGACCAGCTCGTGTCCGAAGCTGCGCGGCTGCGCTACCGCTCGGGTGGCGAGTTTACGGCGCCGATCACGGTCCGCTCCCCTTTCGGTGGCGGCATCTTCGGCGGCCAGACGCACAGCCAAAGCCCTGAGGGGATCTTCACCCATGTCTGCGGCATCAAGACAGTCATCCCGGCGACCCCTTATGACGCCAAGGGGCTGCTGATCGCCGCGATCGAGGACAACGACCCGGTCCTCTTCTTCGAGCCCAAGCGGCTCTATAATGGTCCGTTCAACGGCTATTGGGATCGCCCGGCGCAGAACTGGTCGCAGCATCCGGCGGGCGATGTGCCGACCGGCTATTACCGCATCGACCTCGGCAAGGCGCGGATCGCGCGCGCGGGCGAGGCACTGACGATCCTCGCCTACGGCACGATGGTGCATGTCTGCGAAGCGGTCGTCGCCGAAGCCGGGGTCGACGCCGAGATCATCGACCTGCGCACGCTCGTGCCGCTCGACATCGACGCGATCGAGGCATCGGTCAAAAAGACCGGACGCTGCATGATTGTCCATGAAGCAACCCGCACCGGCGGCTTTGGCGCGGAACTGTCGGCGCTGGTGCAGGAGCGCTGCTTCTACTACCTCGAAGCGCCGATCGAGCGCGTGACGGGCTTCGACACGCCCTATCCGCATAGCCTCGAATGGGCCTATTTCCCGGGGCCGGTGCGCATCGGCGAGGCGCTCAAGAAGATCATGAAGGACGCATAATGGCGCGGTTCACGTTCAAGCTCCCCGACATCGGCGAAGGCATTTCGGAAGCCGAGATTGTGGCGTGGCACGTCTCGGTCGGCGATACCGTCGCCGAGGATCAGCAGATCGCCGACATGATGACCGACAAGGCAACCGTCGAGATGGAATCGCCGGTTTCGGGCAAGGTGATCGAACTCGCGGGCGAAGTAGGCGACCAGATCGCGATCGGCGCGATGCTGGTGGTGATCGAAACCGATGGCGAGGCGATGGAAACGCCTGCGGAGGAGCAACTCCTCCCCGAGCTTGACTCGGGGAGGGGGACAGCCAGCGAAGCTGGTGGTGCGGGGGCAGTCCCTCACTCGCCCGCGTCGGAAGAACCCCTCCACCGTCCGACTGCGTCGGACGGTCCCCCTCCCCAAGACAAGCTTAGGGAGGAATTGCCCCATCGGCCCGTTCTTGCCTCCCCCGCCGTGCGCGCCCGCGCGGCCGATCTCGGCATCGATCTCGCGCAAGTGAAGTGCGACGGCGACCGGGTGCGCCACGCCGATCTTGACGCCTATTTGCGCTACGGCAGCGGTGAGGGTTATCACCCGCCCCACGCCAGCCGCGCGCGGCCTGACCAGCCGGTGAAAGTCATTGGCATGCGCCGCCGCATCGCCGAGAACATGGCCGCGTCGAAGCGCGCGATCCCGCATTTCACTTATGTCGACGAAATCGATGTCACCGAGCTCGAGCGCGTTCGCGCCGATCTCAACAATAATCGAGGGCAGCGCCCCAAGCTCACGATGCTGCCGCTGATGATCGTCGCCATCTGCCGCGCGATCCCCGATTTCCCGATGATCAATGCGCGCTACGACGACGAAGCGGGCGTGGTCACGCGCCACGGCCAAGTCCATCTCGGCATGGCGACGCAGACCGATGCCGGGCTGATGGTGCCGGTGATTCGGGACGCGCAGGATCGCAATGTCTGGCAGCTCGCGAGCGAGATCGGCCGGCTTGCCGAGGCTGCACGCACCGGCAAAGCGACGTCAGCCGAACTGAGCGGATCGACGCTCACGGTCACCTCGCTCGGCCCGCTCGGCGGCATCGCGACGACGCCGGTGATCAACCGCCCCGAAGTCGCGATCATCGGCCCCAACAAGATCGTCGAGCGCCCGGTGTTTGTCGGCGACGACATCGTGCGCGCCAAGCTGATGAACCTGTCGATCAGCTGCGACCACCGCGTGGTCGACGGCTGGGACGCGGCGAGCTTTGTCCAGGCACTCAAGAAATTGCTCGAAACGCCGGTGTTGCTGTTCGCGGACTGACGGATTGCGGCGCGCGCATCCCCAATCCGTCACACGGCTGCGCTAAACATCGGGCATGCGCTTCGATCTTCTCCAGTCGCTCAGCATTGCGGGCGATGCCGACACCCCCAATGATGACCGCATCGGTTGCACGGGCTCGATCGCGTGGGTGATCGACGGCGCGACCGATCTCGGCCCGCCCGGGCTGGTCGGCACGCAAGGCGGCGCGGCGTGGATCGCCGATGCCGCGAGCAGAGCCTTCGCCAGCGCACGGGACGAGTCGATCGACACGATCTGCGCGCATGTCTTCGACCAGGTTGAGCGCCGCTACGCCGCCACCCAGACCCGCGACGCTTTGGGCCGCTGGGAATTGCCCTCGGCGGCGTTCCTCGCGGCAAGGGCGGGACCGCGCGGGATCGAGCTGGCCTGGGCCGCCGATTGCGCAGCGCTGATCCGGCGCGGCGATAGCGTTGAGCGAATCGGCCCGCGCGTCGATCGAGAGCGAGAAGCGCGCGACGCCGCCCAGTTCGTCGGGCACGGGCTCGGCGCCAAGGACCGCCCGCCCGAAATCACCGCCCTGCTGCGCCAATCGCGGTCGCGGCTGCCGCGCCATGTGCTTGGCGTCGAGCCGCTGGCGCGTGAGGATCTCGGCCTCGCGGTCGTGCCCGCCGCGCGCGGTGACGATGTGCTGCTGATGAGCGACGGATTCGCCGCACTGGTCGACAGCTATGCCGCGCTCGATGCCGAGGAGCTGATGGCGAGCCTCGCCACGCGCGGCCTTGTTGAGCTGGCGTTCGAACTGCGCGCGATCGAGGCGGGCGATGCCGCGTGCACGCGCTTCCCGCGCTTCAAACGGTCCGACGACGGGAGCGCGCTATGGCTGCGCGTCGCCGCCTGACGGATCGGATGCGCGGCGAGGTGGGACTCGCCGCCGCCACCTGCTAAGCCATGCTGGATAATAGCAGGAGGCAGGCCGCATGCGCCGCGACGTCGATTTCACCAACGCCAATGGTCACCGGCTTGTCGGGCGGCTCGAAATGCCGCCGGGCCGCGTCCGCGCCGTCGCGCTATTCGCGCATTGCTTCACCTGCACCGCCAACAGCCATGGCGCGCGGCGAATCAGCATGGCGCTGGCCGAGCATGGCATCGCCACGCTCGCCTTCGACTTCACCGGGCTCGGCAAGTCGGAGGGGCGCTTCGCCGACAGCCATTTCGCGGCGAATGTCACCGATCTGATCGCCGCCGCCGACTATCTGCGCGGCACCGTCGGCGCGCCCGCGATTCTCGTCGGCCATTCGCTCGGCGGCGCGGCCGTTATCGCCGCCGCTGGCGAGATTCCCGAATGCACCGCCGTCGTCACGATCGGCGCGCCGTTCGACCCCGCGCATGTGCTCCACCAGCTCGGCGACCAGATTGCCAAAGTCCGCGCCGAGGGCCAAGCCGAAGTGACGATCGGCGGGCGGCCGTTCGAAGTCTCCAGCGCTTTCCTCGACGCGGTCGAGGGGCATGACCAGGCCGGGCGGCTGGCGAAGCTCAAGCGCGCGCTGCTCGTGCTCCATGCGGCGACCGACGCGACCGTCGGCATCGAAAATGCCGGCAAGATCTTCGACGCGGCCAAGCATCCGAAGAGCTTCGTCTCGCTCGGCACCGCCGACCATCTGCTCACCCAAGCCGCGCCTGCCGCCTATGCCGCCGCGATCATCGCCGCCTGGGTCGAGCCCTTCCTCGCGCCCGCGCAAGGGATCGACGCGCCGCCCGAAGGCCATGTCCGCGTCACCACCACCGACGCCAAATTCACGACGATCGTCGATTCATCGGGCCACAGCTTCCTTGCCGACGAGCCGCTGAAAGTCGGCGGCAGCGATTTGGGGCCGACGCCCTATGACTTGCTGCTGTCGGCGCTCGGCACCTGCACCGCGATGACGATCAAGCTCGTCGCCGAGCGCGAGAATATTCCGCTGGAGGGCGTGTCGGTGCTGCTGCGCCACGACCGCTGCCATTCGGAAGATTGCGCGAGCACTGGCGAGGGCCGCCCGAAAATCGAAGTGCTGAGCCGCGACATCACGCTGGCGGGCGAGCTGACCGAAGCCCAGCGCGCGCGGATGCTCGTCATCGCCGACAAATGCCCGGTCCACCGCACGCTGGAAAGCGCGCCGGTGATCAAGACGCGGCTGGTGTGACGCGCGAAAGGTGTCAAAAGTCACGACCATCCTAGGGGGTAGCCCCGGTTGGAGGTTGCGCGCGCGGGGGGTGCTGCGGGGGTTAGGGGGATGCGAAAGAGCGAGTCGGTGGGAGAGTGGCGGAGGTTTTCCTATTTTGGAAGGGAGTAACTTGCACTTTCTTTCATATATGATCTATTTTGTATTTTTTTGAGGGTTCGCGATTCGATGTACCCCGTTTTTCTTTCGGTTAGTTCAAAGGACGAGAAATTCGCCCGCGTCATTTGGGACGATCTGCCTCGTGACTGGGCTTACCTCTACTCGGCATCAGGCGAAGAGGGCGCCGAACTCTGGGACGAAATTTCCACCCGAGAGCTTCCATCCTCGAAGTATCTCATAGTCTTCTGGTCGAAGAATTATGTTAAGGCGCAAGGCTGTGTGCGGGAATTGCGTCAGGCAGCCGAACTCGTCGCCCAAGGAACGCTTTCGCCCTTGATCCTTAGGTTGGATGATTTCCCAATAACTTGGGTCGATCAACTGCCCGTTGAGTTAAGAACAATTTTTTCAGATTTGGATCGGCTCCTTGGTGTCCGAACCTCTCGGCCTAACATTCCAGTGGACGACGCAAGGCACCTAGTTCAACGGTTTATCGAGCCGGCGATGAACGTTGCCCATCCGATCTTTCCGCGGGATGACATTCTTGAGCCAATGCGGTCTGCGGCGCAGAAGGAGCGGTTCAAGTGCTTTCCGGCCATGTGGATTTCGGGGTTTCCGGGTGCCGGACGAACTACGTTGGTCCAGCAACTAAATAGGTCGTTGACGCCGAACGGGCGCCTAATCTCGGTCGATATCAATGCTGCCTCGCTCCCGCAACAGATATGCCTAAAGCTTGAGAGCGCAGGATTGGGTGCGGATTTCGATCGGCTCGAGCAGGTGCAGAAAGCTCCAGAAGCAGAACTGCCTTCCGGCGTGGCCGCGAGAATCGAACGGATATTTCAAGCCGGAAACTACGTCGTATTCAGGCACGAGATGATCCTTCAAAACAATGTCGATCTGCCGGAATGGTTCGACGACGTAGTGGGATTCCTCGATCCGGCGCAACGGCCCAAGCTATTCATCATATCGCAGATGCCGCTTTCCATTGAACGCAGGAAGGCCTGTTTGGACAGGCTTGCTGAACAACGGGTCCCCGGTTTTTCTAGCCATGAGGTCACCTCCTTCACCGAGTCCCTGTTAGCACATTTCGACCCCCAACCGGATCGATGGACGGCGAAGGCGGTCGCCGACCTGATAGAGGCCGCACAGGGTAATTTTGGTCTGCTAGTGACGCTCACCAAGGCCGCCAGTTCGGTAATCGATCTCGGGGAGGTCGACGAACTGTTCACGCATGCAAAAAATAGAGCTCTCCAGTCAATAGCGTACTATGTCGATTGGGCGTTTGGGACGCTAGAACACGACATTAACTGTCAACGTCTCCTCCTGTTTCTGAACGACGTCAGTCCATGCGACCCCCGCGACTTGGGCACAATATTCGGAGAGGCTAACGAATCGATCCTCAGTATCATATCAAAGTGCATGAAGCTGGGCTTTGTAGAGCGCGACGGTGGTGGACTGTACAGGCTGACTCCATTCCTTTCAGGTCGACTGGCTCGCCATCTGGTCCGTTCCGATCTCGTGAGTTGGCGGCGCAAGATTATCGAGGACTTCGCCAAGTCTCCTATCGATTTCGATACGCAGGAGAATGAGTTTATACGGATCGAAGCCCGCATCCAAGCTTCACTTTGGACCGGCAAGGACGAACTACCCAGCCTAATAGAAAAATTTGTCTCCGCATCTCATTGGTTTCAAGCGGGCGTGCGCCTCTATCACGCGGGACAGCATACTGCAGCACACCGCCTTCTTAAGAAGGCGTTCGAGAAAAGGGAATCATTTGCCCATGCCTCGCGGACAGAACTCCTGCGATACTTGGGCCTTGCGGCAATCAGGACCGGGCACAGCAACGATGTGGGGACTTGCATCTCTCTCCTGAATGGAGATTACAATAGCAAGGAGATTGCTTCTTATCTTGAAGCATTCGCCCTGGAATCTCAGAACCGATTTTTGGAGGCCAAGGCCAAGTACGAGGAGGCGCTTAGCCTAAATCAGGGAAAGGGAAATCGGCTGGAACGCATCTACAGGCCGCTCATAAAGTGTATTCTTCTTACTAAGAACCCTGATTTCCGGCTCGCCGAAGGCTATGCTTTAGACTGGGCGAATGTCCGTCAGACGGTTTTCACAAAGTACGCGCTTTGCCGCATCTATCTTTTATGGATGGACAAGGCGCCGACGCTGCGAAACTCGGCTCCATCAGACCTCAAAAAGCGCTACGATGAGGCGCTCAGCGATCTTCGATCTCATCCTGGAGCAACGGGCGCGTACCACGAGGTGCTCGCTGAACATGCAGAACTCCGCGGAGCGCCAGACATTGCAGTCGCTGAACTGAAAGAGGCAATCGCCCACGACGATCGCTTCGAACTCCAACTGAAGCGTTGGCAGATTATGGCCCGTCATGCGTTGATGGCGCCGACCGCGCTCTCTGAACTTGAGGATATGAAGGCCGATGCGAAGCAGGCAGCCTCTCGAGATGCTCACCTGAATGGGCTGGTCGAGATCTTCGTCACCGCAATGTCGAATGGCATCTACAGCGCGCAGCGGCTCAATAAGTTCGCTGCGCCCTTAGAATCGCGGGAGATCGGGGCGATAGTGGCCCGGGTGAGGCGCAGGTCAGGTAATGGATAAAAAATCACCTCGCACCTTCCTGCACAACGGGACCAGACACTAAGCGATGACTGGTCCCGAAGACACACGAAACGGCGCAAACTTCAAAATAGGTAAACGCGGGTCGCTTAAGGGTTGCAAGAACCCCTACACCTCAAACAACCCCGCCGCCCCCATCCCGCCCGCCGTACACATCGACACCACCACCCACCTCACGCCGCGCTTCCGCCCCTCGATCAGCGCATGGCCGACCAGCCGTGACCCCGTCATCCCGAACGGGTGGCCGATCGCGATGGCGCCGCCGTTGACGTTGTACTTTTCCGGATCGATGCCGAGCGTGTCGCGGCAGTAGAGGCATTGCGAGGCGAAGGCTTCGTTCAACTCCCACAGGCCGATGTCCGCGACGCTCAGCCCCGCGCGCGCGAGCAATTTGGGGATGGCGAAGACCGGGCCGATGCCCATTTCGTCGGGCGCGCAGCCCGCCGCCTGGAAACCGCGATAGATGCCCAGGATTTCCTTGCCCTCGGCTTCCGCCGTCGCGCGGTCCATCACGATCTGCGCGCTCGCGCCGTCGGACAGCTGGCTGGCGTTGCCCGCGGTGATGTTGCTGCCCGGGCCGGTAAACTCGCCGCCGGGCCAGACGGTGCGCAGACCGCTCAGGCCCTCATAAGTCGTGCCGGGGCGGATGCCTTCGTCCTGGCTGACGGTAACCTGCTCCCGGCCGGTTTCCTTGCCTTCCTTGTCGATCAGCGCGCGCTCGACGGTGATCGGGGCGATTTCCTCGACGAAGGCGCCGGTCTCGAGGCCCCGTGCGGCGCGCTGCTGGCTTTCGGCGCCGTAACGGTCCTGCGCCTCGCGGCTGATGCCATAGCGTTCGGCGACGATCTCGGCGGTTTCGATCATCGGGATATAGGCGGCGGGCTGGTTGGCGATCACCGACTGGTTGATGTAGCGCGGGGCGTTCTGCGCGGTCATGCTCACGCTTTCCATGCCGCCCGCGAGCGCGACGTCGATCTCGTTGCAGATGATCGAGCGCGCGGCGAGCGCGACGGCGGTGAGGCCCGAGCCGCATTTGCGATCGAGCGAGAAAGCGGGGACGCTTTGCGGCAGGTTGCCGGCGAACACCGCCATCCGCCCGGCATTGCCGCCCTGGCTGCCCCATTGGTTGCCAACGCCCCAGAAGATTTCGTCAATACGGCTCGGGTCGATGCCGGCGCGCTCGACCGCGGCGTTCATGACATGCCCTGCGAGCACCGGCGCTTCGGTGACGTTGAACACGCCGCGCATGGCCTTGCCAATAGGGGTGCGGGCAGTGGCGACGATGGCGGCTTCGCGCATGGGGGCTCTCCTCTTGTGATTTTGGCGGAGAGGCTAGCCGAGCGGCGCGGGGTTGTCAGGCCCCTTACGGACGGCGGCATACAGATACGCACCGCCGTCCGGTGACCCGGGAGGCCTGAAAGGGCAGGTCACATCCGGGGTTCGCGCGCACCACGGCATTGGTTACAAGCGTCGCGCAGTCGCGCTAAGCACGCCGATCGCACGACGTGTAACCAAGTCACTGGATCAACCGAATGGCTCTATCAGGAGCGCAAGGCAGAGCGAGCGAAGAGCAGCTGAAGGGCTGGATGGTGCGGGGCCTTGATGGCGACGGCGCTGCCCAGAACCGGTTGCTGACCGCGCTCGCGCCGCTGATGCGCGGTTTCTTCGCGCGGCGGCTGCGCGGGGCGGGTGATGATGTCGAGGATCTGGTGCAGGAAACGCTGATTGCCATCCACACGCGGCGCGCAAGCTATGACCGCGACCGGCCCTTCACCGCATGGGCCTATGCGGTCGCGCGCTACAAGATGATCGATCATTTCCGGCGGCAGCGCCAGCATGTGTCGTTCGAAGGGCTGGAGGAAATCCTGGTCGCCGAAGGCTTTCAGGAGGCAGCGTCGGCAAAGATGGATGTCGACGGGCTGCTCAGCGAGATTTCGGCCAAACAGGCCAGCGCGATCCGTCGCACCAAGATTGATGGCCTCAGCGTCGCCGAAGCCGCCGAGGCCGATGGCATCAGCGAAGCCGATGTGAAGGTTTCCGTCCACCGCGGGCTGAAGGCGCTCGCTGCACGACTGAAGGGTAAGTAATGCGTACCGAAGACTTGATCCAATCGCTGTCCGCGCAGACGCGGCCGGTCCCTCAGAGCGCCGTCGAACAACGGCTCGCGATCGGGCTGGTCGCGGGCGGCGCAGTGACGCTGGCGCTTGTCGTCGCGAACCTCGGGCTGCGGCCCGATCTGCCCGGCGCGCTGATGAACGCGCGCTTCCTGATGAAGGCGGCCTATACGGTTGCGCTTGGCGTCGTCGCGATCCTCGCGGTGCATCATGTGGCGCGCCCCGATGCGGCGGGCAGCGGCGGGCTGTGGCGAACTGCGGTGCCGCTGGCGCTGCTGGCGGCGCTGGCGGGAGTGGAACTCGCGGCGACGCCGAGCGAGCACTGGGTGCCGATGTGGCTCGGCAGCAGCTGGCGGCAATGTTCGATGCGCGTCGGCGTGTTGTCGCTGCCGATCTTCGCGGGGCTGCTCTGGTCGTTCCGCCAGCTCGCGCCGACCAATTTGCGCGCGGCGGGGGCGGCAGCAGGGCTGGCGGCGGGCGCGTTCGGCGCGGCGCTTTATGGCCTGCATTGCCCTGAAGTTTCGGCGAGCTTTGTGGTGACGTGGTACACGCTCGGCATCGCGATTCCGACCGCGATCGGTGCGCTGTTCGGCCCGCAATTGCTGCGCTGGTAATTGGTTGTAACCAGCGGGGGCACCCTCACGAATAGCAGGGCATAGGGTCGCCCGGTGGCCACCTGAACATTTACGGAGTGATGACCATGCGTACGCTTCTTGCTGTTTCGACTGCCCTTTTCCTTGCTGCCTGCTCGGGCGCGACCGCTTCGCCGGCGCCGTCGGGCGAAGGCGCTGGCGCCACGCCGACCACGCTCGCTGGCGACCCGGCGCATCCCGTCGTCGTCGAACTCTACCAGAGCCAGGGCTGCTCGAGCTGCCCGCCCGCGATCAAGGTGATCAACCGCCTCGCCGATCGTGGCGACGTGATCCCGCTGACCTTCGCGGTCACCTATTGGGATAGCCTCGGCTGGAAGGACAGCTTTGCGACCCCCGCCTATACCGCGCGCCAGTGGGACTATGCCCACACCGCCGGCCGCAGCCAAGTTGCGACGCCGCAGGTGATCGTCAACGGGCGTGACGCCGTGCTCGGCAGCCGCGAAGGCGAACTCAATGCGGCGATTGCGCGCAATGTCGTCAAGACCGGCCCGGCGATTGCTGCCGCGAACGGCAAGGTCACGATCGGCGACGGCAAGGCGGCCAATGCGACTGTCTGGGTCGTCCGCTATGATCCGCGCACGATCAACGTCGCGATCCAGGCGGGTGAGAATGGCGGCGTCACCCTTCCGCACCGCAATGTCGTCAAGCAGCTCGTCAATGTCGGCAGCTGGTCGGGCAAGGCCGCGAGCTTCGCGCTCCCCGCTGCGCCTGCCGGGCTGAAGACCGCGATCCTTGTCCAGAACGGCAAGGGCGGCCCGATCCTGTCGGCAGCGAAGATCTAACCCCCTCCCGCCTACCTGCGCGCCCGTCTCCCCCTTCGGGCGCGCAGGACCTGCGGTGGACTCCACGCCCCCTGTTCAATCCCACAGAATCTCAACCGTTCGTGTCGAGCGAAGTCGAGACACCGTGCGCACCGCTTGTGGCCTGTTTCTCGACTTCGCTCGAAACGAACGGGTCGACAAAGCGCGATACAACCCCAGAAGGTGCGCGGCGGACGTTACCGCCCCTTTGGTGCCCCGCGATGCGGTGCGCGGGTTGGACGGGTCGGACGCACCGCGCCGCGATGCGCGGGCGGTTGGGCACCACGGCGCGGGCCGGTGTCGCTTGGACCCTGCGGCGCGGGGACGATCTCGCCGCCATCTTCGGACACGGTGCGCTTGAGCGCGTCCTGAAACTTGCCCGCAACGCTGCGTGGAATCTGGAAGAAGGTCTCGTTCGGCCCGATCCGGATCGCGCCGATTTCCTGCTTGGTGATGTGCCCGCGACGGCACAGCAGCGGCAGAATCCAGCGCGGATCGGCATTCTGGCGCCGCCCGATGTCGAGCTTGAACCACAGCACGTCGTCGAAACCGGCGCGGTGATTGGCGGTGCCGCCGGGGCCGGCCTTGCCCGCCGGTGGCGTCGCGCCACGTTCGATCAGCTCCTCGGGCTGCGGCATCGCCGCGCGGTGCGCGCGCACGAGCAGCGCGGCAATGTCTTCGGCGCTCTTGGTTTCGAGCAGCTTGGCGCCGAGCGCGCGGTCGTCATCATCGATCTCGACCGGCGCGAGCAACGTCGCGAGCAGCCGCTCGCGGTCCTTCGCGCGAATGTCGTCGGCGGTCGGCGGATCGGTCCATTCGGCGGCGATTTTCGCGCCCGCGAGCATCCGTTCGACCATGCGACGGCGCTGATAAGGGACGATCAGCACGGCAGTGCCCTTGCGCCCTGCCCGCCCGGTGCGGCCCGAACGGTGCTGAAGCGCTTCGGCATCGCGCGGCAGCTCGACATGGACGACGAGCGTCAGATTGGGCAGATCGATCCCGCGCGCGGCAACATCGGTCGCGACGCAGACGCGCGCACGACCGTCGCGCAGCGCCTGCAGCGCGGCGTTACGCTCATTCTGGCTATGCTCGCCCGACAAGGCGACCGCCGAAAAGCCGCGATCGATCAGGCTGGCATGCAAATGCCGGACGTTGTCGCGGGTCGCGCAGAACAGGATCGCGGTCTCGGCCTCGTGCAGGCGCAGCATGTTGACGACGACATTTTCGGTGTCGGACGGCGCGATCGTCACGCATTGATAAGCGATGTCGCCATGCCCGCGATCCTCGCCGACGGTCGAGATGCGGAGCGCGTCGCGCTGATAGCGTTTGGCGAGCGCGACGATCGGCTTGGGGATCGTCGCCGAGAACAGGAGGGTGCGGCGCTCGTTCGGCGTCGCGTCGAGGATTTCCTCAAGGTCTTCGCGAAAGCCCATGTCGAGCATTTCATCGGCTTCGTCGAGCACCGCGACCTTCAGCGCCGACAGGTCGAGCGCGCCGCGCTCGAGGTGATCGCGCAGCCGCCCCGGCGTGCCGACGACAATATGCGCGCCGTGGCTGAGCGAGCGCCGCTCCTTCGAGGCGTCCATGCCGCCGACGCAGGTCGCGATCCGCGCGCCCGCCTTGGCATAAAGCCACATCAGCTCACGGCTGACCTGAAGCGCGAGTTCGCGCGTCGGCGCGATCACCAGCGCTTGCGGGGCGATGCCATGCGTCAGGCCATGCTCGCCGAGCAGCTGATTGCCGATCGCCAGACCAAAGGCGACAGTCTTGCCCGACCCGGTCTGGGCCGAGACAAGCAGATCGCGACCGACGGCATCGGCCGCTGCGACAGCGGTCTGGACGGGCGTCAGGGCTTCATAGCCACGCGCGGCGAGCGCATCCGACAAAAGCGGGGGGAGTTCGGAAAGGGTCATCGTCTTCCAGGTTGGAGGGCCGCAAAGTGGCGGCGCATCGTTCGGGCATAGCTACGCCGACTGATCAAGGCGCGGCCCTTGCGCCCTTTGCGCCGCAGCGTCAAGTTTTTGACGGTCGCACGGCGCGGGCGCGCGCCCCGGGTCGCGGGAGTCAGCGACAGTTCGGGGCGCGGGCTTGATTACAGGTCGAGCGGTTCCGCAGCCTGGTTTGTCCGCGCGTCGATCACCTTGCCCGGCTCATAGCGGATGACGCCTTCGATGGCGGTGACGCGGTCGATCTCGCTGCTCGTGGCATTGGAGAGTCGACCGACGGCATAGTATTGCGCCGGAACCACCGCCGTGTCGCCGATGCGGGGCAACACCGGTGGCTTGGCCCTTGGCGCGATGTAGAAGCTGGTCAGCCCGCCGCGCCCCGGCGTCAGCCCCGCGATCGAACTCGCACTCTTCTTGCCGAGCCCTTCCCGCTCGATCCGATAGCTGCGCATTTGCCCGAGATCAACGATCTTGCCGGGCACTGCGTCGAACATCACGGTGCCAAGACACAAGCACAGCGAAGGCCAAAAATACTCGAATTCGTCGTAACCGACGATGACATAACGACCGGCCGGCAACTTCGTTAATATGCCGAACCATTTTCTGCCTTCTTCGTCTCGCGCGTCGGGTACGAAGCTGCGCACGTCGACCACCACCGTGCGCTTCTGGCGACTTTCATAATCGATCCGGCGAAGCGCAGCCACGAGTTTGCCGTCCGAAAACTTGGCGCGTGCTTCGACGCGTTTCGCGTCACGCTCCGCGCGCGCTGCGTCGTCGGGAAGGCGCACGAGCACCACCCGACCCGCGAAATAGTTGTCAAAATAGATATAGCCCGATTTGGGATCGACGTTGACCACGGCCTTTTTGTTGAAGCTCCGCACCTCAGGCTCCGGCTTTTCCTGCGCCGCCGTGGGTGCGGCGAGGAGCAGGATCGCGAAGAATGCGCAAAATGAGCGGATCATGGTTCGAGCTCCTTGGTAGCGGGAATCCCGGCGGCGGCAGCGCGCGCCTGAAGGCGCATGTAAGCGTCGCGCTCTTGCTCGCCCTTCTTGACCATCGCTTCTTCAAAGTTGAACCGCACCCACAGCGCGCGCGGTAAGCCGAAGCGGCTGTAACCCTTGTAGAACATGCAGCGCCGCATGCTGACCCGACGCGTCGCCCGCGCCGCAGGCCCCTCGTTCATCGCGCTGTCCAACAAGGCGCCCAGGATACCGCCAGCGCCCGCAGATTTCCATTTCCCGCTCGGATTGCGCGCGAGATCGTCGCAGTCCTTGATATCCGCAAAGGCGGTCGCGAAATCGGTGTTGGCGCGTGCGAAATAGAAATATTTGTCATAATCGCCGACGTCTGCCGGGGTTTCGGTGAAACTCAGCGTCGGCAGGGGAATCTTTTCAGGATCGGTGATCGTGATGTCGGGTCCTTCCGGCGCGGCCTGCTCCTGCGCGATCGCCGCTGCGGGCAATGCAAGCGCAGCTGCCAGCGGCAGTGCCCATACCCCTATCTTCGTCATCACCCCTCCCCCCGCACGATTTCGACGCTATCGCTGTAATGTGGGCAAAATATCGCCAACATTGGGATTGGTCAATCTGGGGCCAAGTGGGGAGCTTCTGTTGCTCGGTGCTCCCCGTACCGCCGTAGCTGCTTCTGTTGCCCGGTGCAGCCCAACCGCGCTTTCGTCGTACTAACCTAGACCGTTAAGTCTTGGGTTAGGCCGCAATTGCGAGCGCCTCGTTATCGTTGGCACTTGGTTATGGGCCGTCACGGTGGTCCCATTCCGAGCAAAAGACAGCGCCATTCAACACACGTCGATCCTGGTTCGGCCCCGTCAGAGCCCCTTGCCTGCGCAAGGGGTTTTGGTGGAGCCGCCGGGTACTGCCCCCGGGTCCGCTGCGCCTAGTCCACGCCATCGTTTATCGCCATAGTCGGGCGAACCCGACAAAAGCACATATAGGCACTGCGCAATTAATGAAAAGACTGCCTTCCACTCGCCGCAAAGTCGGTTCATAGAGCCGCCATCATGTTGACGCAGCGTTCCCGATACGCGCTCCGCGCGATGCTTTTCCTCGCCGAAGCCCCCGCAGGGGGTCCGCCGATCCCCATGAACCGGATTGCCGAGGCCGCGAACGTGCCGCGCAAATTCCTCGAACTGATCCTTGCTGATCTGCGCGAAGCCGGGCTGCTGCATAGCCACCGCGGCAAGATGGGCGGCTATGTGCTGTCGCGCCCCAATCACCTGATTTCGCTGGGTGAGATTATTCGCGTGATCGAAGGGCCGCTCGCGCTGGTGCCGTGCGTCAGCCGCACCGCCTACCGCCGCTGCGCTGATTGCAAGGACGAAGCCGCCTGCGCGATCCGCCAGGCGATGGCACGGGTGCGCGACGAGACCGCGCGGATTCTCGACGGGACGAGCCTTGCGGACGCGATCGCCGAGGATTTGGTCGCGGCCTGAGGCTGCGTTTCCCTATCTGCTAACCACCGTTGGTCCCGAGCGAAGTCGAGGGGCCGGTCTCTGGCGCCCGTGTCTCGACTTCGCTCGACACAAACGGTGGGTGTGGGCAATGGCTGCGCGCTAGTCCCGCTTCACCAGCGCATCCCTGATTTCACGCAGCAGCACGACATCGGCTGGCTCAGCCGCAGGTTCAGGCGCGGCTTCGACCGGCTTGGCGGTCATCCGGTTCACCGAGCGCACGATCAGGAAAATGATGAAGGCGACGATCGCGAAATTCACCGCCGCCGTGACGAATGCGCCCCAGCCGAGCAGCGGCACGCCTGCGGCCTTCAGCGCGGCATAGTCGGTGGAGCCGCGGAGCTTCTCGGGCACTTCGCCCAAAATGATGAAATAGCTCGAAAAGTCGAGCCCGCCAAAGATCTTGCCGATCACCGGCATGATGATGTCGTCAGTCAGCGAGGTGATGATCTTGCCGAAGGCCGCCCCGATGATCACCGCCACCGCGAGATCGAGGACATTGCCCCGCGCAATGAAATCCCTAAATTCCTTCAGCATCGTCACGCCCCTTCTACACGCCGAATTGGCTTGGGGGCCGATGCTGCCTCGCGTAAAGGGCGCTGGCAAGGGTTTGGAGGGAATAGGTCATGATGTCTCGTACTCGATATGGGTTGGCCGCGTCGGTGCTGCTGCTGTCCGGTTGCGGGCTCAACAGCATTCCGACGGCCGACGAAGAAGTGAAGGCGCGCTGGGCCGATGTCCAGAACGACTATCAGCGCCGCGCCGATCTGATCCCCAATCTGGTCGCCACGGTGAAGGGCGCGGGCTTGCAGGAAAAGAGCATTCTGGTCGAAGTGACGCAGGCGCGAGCATCCGCCAACACGATCCGGGTGTCGTCGGAAGATCTGTCGGACCCAGCCAAGCTCGCTCAGTTCGATCGTGCGCAAAGCACCATTGGCCTGTCGTTGCAGAAATTGCAGGAAGCTTATCCCGAACTCAAGTCGCAGAATAATTATGCGACGTTGCTGGGCCAGCTCGAAGGCACCGAAAACCGCATCACCATCGCGCGGCGCGATTATAATGCGGCCGTGCAGAAGTATAACACGACGATCCGCACCTTCCCGACCGCGATCACCGCGAGCATCGTTTACGGCGCCAAGCCCAAGGTGCCGTTCGCGGCGACTACGCCGGGCGCCGAGGCCGCGCCGAAGGTCGATTTTGGGAGCTGATCGACGAAGATAACCGTTTGGGCTGAGCTTGTCGAAGCCCCGTACTTCTCTTGTTAAGGTTGGAAAAAGAAGTGCAGCCCTTCGACAGTGAGCAGGTGAAACGTCCCCCAGACGTTTCAGTCAAGCCCGGGGGGCTTGACGACCTGCTCACCAGGGCAAACGGGGTGGGGTTAATCCTCGCCTTCCTCGCCGCGCTGCTGCTGTTTGGCAGCGCGGCCACCGCGCAGACCTTCCCCAAATTCACGGGGCTGGTCGTCGATGCCGCCAATGTGCTGCCGCCCGAAACCAAGGCCGATCTGACCGCCAAGCTCGAGGCGTTGCAGAAGGAGACCGGGCGCCAGTTGGTGGTGGCGACGATTCCCGACCTGCAGGGCTATCCAATCGAGGATTATGGCTATCGGCTCGGGCGCGCCTGGGGCGTCGGGCTGAAGGACGTCAATAATGGCGCGATCCTGTTCATCGCGCCCAATGAGCCCAAGGGGCATCGCGGGCCGAGAATCGAGGTCGGCTATGGCCTCGAACCCTATCTCACCGACGCCTTTTCGTCGCAGGTGATCCGCGACATCATGGTGCCGCAGCTCAAGGCTGGCGATGTGCCGGGCGCAATGACGGCGGGCACCGATGCGCTGATCGCGCAGCTTCGCGCCAATCCCGACGAAGCCAAGGCGCGCACCGATGCCGCGATCAAGGAATTCGACAAGGCCCGCAAAAAGAAATCATCGGGCACTGCGGCATTCGGCATTGGCGCGGGCGTGATTTTCTGGCTGCTCGTCGTCGGCTTCATCGTGCTTGCCTCGACGCGGCGCCGGATGGGTCGGGCTTATCGGAGCGGCGGCAGCGATTGGGGGTCGGTCGCGCTGTGGACCGCGCTCGAAGTCGCCCGCGCGGCGGCCGAGAATAACAATCGCGGCTCGGGTTGGGGCGGCGGTGGCAGTGGCGGTGGCGGCGGGAGCGACGGCGGCTGGGGCGGCGGTGGCTTCAGCGGCGGTGGTGGTGGCTCGTTTGGGGGCGGTGGCGCCTCGGGGGATTGGTGATGCGGCTTACTCCCGAAGAACGCGATGCGGTGAGCGCCGCCGTTGCTGCTGCCGAGGCCGGCACCGATGGCGAAATCGTGACGATGATCGCGCCCGTATCTGACGCGTACCGCGATGTGCCGCCGCAATATGGTTTGCTCGCCGCGCTGCTGGTGCCCGCCGTTGTCGCGATCGACCCGGCGCTGCTGCCGTTCACCAGCGACGGCTGGGCCGCGCCCGACGAGCGGCTGGTGCTGCTCGGCGTGATGATCCTGCAAGTCGTGGCCTTTCTGATCGTCCGCTATGCGCTGGTGCGGATGGACTGGCGGCTGGCGCTCACCCCCAAGGCGACCAAGCGCCGCCGGGTGCGCGCGCGCGCAATCGACTTGTTCAAAGTCGCCGCGGAACAGCGAACCGCCAAGCGCGTCGGCGTGCTGCTCTATCTGTCGACAGCTGAGCATATGGCCGAAATCGTCGCCGATGAAGCGATCCACGGCAAGGTGCCGCCCGAACGCTGGGGCGATGCGATGGCCGCGCTCGTCACCGAAGTGCGCGCGGGTCGGACCGGCGCCGGCATGGCCGCCGCCGTCGCCTCGATCGGCGCGATTATCGCCGAGCATTTCCCCAAGACCGACAGCGACACCAACGAATTGCCCGATCGACTGATCGAACTGTGAGCGCGCAAACCGTCTGGCAGGGCCGCTTCATCGCGATGAAGGTCGACGGCAAATGGGAATATGCGTCGCGCGCGCGGGGGATCGGCGCGGCGGTGATCCTCGCGATCGATGATGGCGACGTGATCCTTGTCGAGCAATATCGCGTGCCGATTGGCAAGCGCTGCCTCGAACTCCCCGCCGGTCTCGTCGGCGACGAGACCGAGGGCGAAGCGGTCGAGGTCGCCGCCGCGCGCGAGCTGGAGGAGGAGACCGGCTATCGCCCGGCGCGGGTCGAGACGGTCGGGTTCTTCCACTCTTCGCCGGGGATGGTCTCGGAAGGTTTCACATTGGTCCGCGCGCTTGATTTGGTGCGGGTGAGCGACGGTGGCGGGGAACCGGGCGAGGACATTACTGTCCACCGAGTGGCGCTGAGCGGGATCGCCGATTTCGTGGCGGCGAAGCGCGCCGAGGGTGTGGCGATCGATGTGAAGCTGCTGATGCTGCTGGGGCCGGGGTTGCTCGGCTGACGGGCAGATTGGCGCGATGTGCCGGGGGTTATGGGCGATCGTGGTCAACCGTCGCTGCTCCCGCAGCGAAGCAACAGCGAGCGCGTCGCCCATCGTGAAGTTCAGACTGGAGCGTTAGCGCGGAAGCGCGAAAGTCCGACTGTGTGTAGATCATACCCGAACCGGTTTATAGAAAAGACTGTTGTTTCTGTTATTACCTGAACGATCTAGGTCATAAGACGAGGGGAAAGAATTTGGTTCAGTCCCACAAAGATTCCGCCAATTACCTGATAGTGTTGGCTGACAAGCCCGCGTTGAAAGTCGCGGCGTTGGCCTGCGCGCTGCTCCCTTGCACGATGTCTGCGGCGACGTCTCTAGCCCCCACACCGCCGTCCGTCCTGGCTCCTTACATTGTTGATGGAGAATTTCGACCGGGTGACTATTATTGGCTCAGAGGGATGTTTGAGGGGGCCACACCGAAGCAGATTGCAGATTATCGTGAGATCGAGGCTTGGCGGGGAGCCTGCTTCCGATCGGATGTCGCAGCAGTGCGTGCCGAGCTCAAAGATGTCGGAGTCATTGCGGGCCCCGAATTAGATCGAATGCCTTACGCTACCGTCATCTGCGGGCAGGTGGCATCGCTTCCCGAACGTCTTGACGCTGCCGATTGGAGTGGATTTTCGCGCGACGTTGCAATCACCCGCCCGACGATCGACGGCTTTTTGGACGCTGTCAGGCTAAGTGGGAACATCGGCTTGGCAGACAGCGATGATTTTGGGCCGGCGCTGATCGCTCGGGCCTTGGAGGATCAGACCTTGAGGGCTGGTCTTGCATGGTCGGCCAATCCTGACGCTTTCAAGGGCACAAGAGGCGATCTGTCTTCTCGGCAACGCTCGATATTCAGGGCAGCGATTTCCGTCGCACTTACGCAAAAGGATCATGAAAATACAGGTTGGTTGAAACAGCAGGTAGCGAAGCGGGGCTGGCCCAAGAAGAGCGAAGTGGGGCGGCTGGCAGCGAAAATGGCATGGCTTCTCGTTCAGCACGCCGATGCCGACCCGGTTTTTCAAGTACGTGCATTACGCCTCATGGAACCGCTCGTCGCGAACGGTGAAGTGGAGGGATCCGACTTTGCCTTTCTCTTGGACCGCATCATGTTGAAGATTAGCAGTAAGCAGCGTTACGGAACGCAGCTTGAATGCACGAACGGTCGGCTCGAACCGCTGCCGCTTCAGGACATAAATGAGGTCGCCTCACGGCGCCGCGCCGTTGGTCTTAATGATCTCGATGCTTACAAGGCTGAGACCCTTAAGGCGATTGGAGGTTGCGAGACTGAGCCCAGCGCTTCGAAAGACTAAATTGCAAAATGCTCCAATTCGGCCGATCCGCGTTGTGGGACGAGCGTCATACAGCTCATCAAGCGCGCTTGGCCAAGGATCGTCGGACACATCTCGCTCCGGATGCCAACGTCGGTTTCTAGCGCCGGAACGTAAGCTACGAAACGGCTTGGATTAGGGCGAAAGCCGAAGGCCCGCTTTACCAGTCCGCCCCCTACCCCGGCCGCTTCATCCGGAACCGCGCCTCCGCAGACACGGTGAAATAATCGCCCCAGCCGCCGCCGCGCAGCACCGGGTCGGCGGCAATCGTGCTGAAGCTGCCGTCGACGATCACCGCTTCGGCGATATGCACGCCGACCACTTCCCCCAGCACGAGCCATGCGGGCAGCGCTTCGCCCGCGGCGCTGGTCAGTTGGAGCGTCTGGCTGTGGCGGCATTCGAACTGCACCGGGCTTGCTGCCACGCGCGGCGCGGCGATGATCCGCGAGGGTGCGGCCTCAAGCCCCGCCACAGCGAATTCGTCGACGTCGGGCGGTACGCTCGCGGACGAGGCGTTCATGGCCTCCGCCAGATCGCGGCTGACCAGATTCCACACAAATTCGCCCGTCGCTTCGATGTTGGCGATGCTGTCCTTCGGCCCGATCGAGCAGAAACCGATGATCGGCGGCACATAATTGAACAAATTGAAGAAGCTATAGGGCGCGAGATTGCGCACGCCGTCCGCCGACAGCGAACTGATCCAGCCGATTGGCCGCGGCGCCACGATCGCGTTGAGCGGATCATGCGCAAGGTCATGTCCGTCGCGCGGCTCGTAGTAGCGAAAAACGCCCAAATCGGTGCCTTTTTGTGCTGTCACTTTTTGTCGAGTGGTATCGTATCTGTCGCTAGCATAGGCATTGGCGCGATGAGCGCACAATAGACGGGGAATGCAATGGACGCAGTGATCGATCCGATGGCGCAGCCGATGCCGGAACCGGCGCCGGTCGCGCCCGCGCCGGCGCCGCCGCGCCACATTTACAAGCATTTGCTGACGACGCGGATCTGGCACTGGGTGAATGTCGTCACGATTTTTATCATGATCGGCTCGGGGCTCGGCATATTGAATGCGCACCCGCACCTCTATTGGGGTCCGCATGGCGCGCAGCCTGACGTGCCGTGGCTAGAGCTGCCGCACTGGCCGAGCTGGGTGACGATTCCGGCAAGCTATAATCTGTCGCTCTCGCGGCGCTGGCATTTGTTCTTTGCGCTGGTGCTGGCGTTCGGGCTGCTCGGCTTCATGATCACCAGCCTGATCAACCGCCATTTCCAGAAGCAGCTCGTGATCCGCCCGTCGGAAATCACGCCGTCGCACCTGTGGTATGACATCAAGGAGCATCTGGCGCTGCGCTTCCATGATCCGAAAAACCCCGGCGCGTTCAACGTGCTGCAAAAGATCGCCTATGCGACGCTGATCTTCATCCTGCTGCCGCTGGTGATCTTTACCGGGCTGGGCATGTCGCCGGGCATCAATGCGGCGTGGCCATGGATTCTCGACCTGTTCGGTGGGCGCGCATCAGCGCGGTCGCTCCATTTTCTGGCGATGTGTGGCATCGTCGGCTTCATCGTCGTCCATCTTGCGCTGGTGATTCTGGCGGGGCCGATTCGTGAGGTCGGTTCGATGATCACGGGTTACTGGAAAGTCCCTGAGGAGGGTCATTAATGTCTGAAATCATCACGCGCCGTTCGCTGCTTGCCGGGGCGAGCGCTGGCGCCGGGCTGCTGCTGTCGGGTTGCGACAAGCTGGCCCACAACGACAGCTTCCGCAGCTTCCTCTACAAGGAAAATGAGGCGCATTATTTCCTGCAACGCGGGCTTTCGAGCTATGCGTCGCTGGCCCCCGAATATCGCCCGGACCAGATGTCGCCCGTGTTCCGCGCAAACGGCTCGATCAATCCCGGCACCGCCGAATATAGCGCGTGGGTCGCCGACAAGTTCACGAGCTATCGGTTGAAGATTTACGGCCTCGTCAACAAGCCGCTCGAGCTGTCGATGGCGCAGATCCGCTCGATGCCCGCGCGCACCCAGATCACCAAGCATGATTGCGTCGAAGGCTGGACGGCGGTCGGCCAATGGCATGGGCCAACGGTGGGGTCGCTGCTCAAGCTGGCCGACGTCCAGTCGAAGGCCAAATATGTCGTCTTCCACTGCGCCGATCATTATCACGGCGCGGCGCTGCCCTATTATGAATCGCTCGACATGTTCGATGCGTTCCACCCGCAGACGATTCTCGCCTGGGCAATGAACGGATCGCCGGTATCGGTGCCGCACGGAGCGCCGCTGCGCCTGCGCGCCGAGCGCCACCTTGGCTACAAGCAGGCGAAATATGTCATCGGCATGGAATTGGTCGAAGATTTTTCGCACATTCAGGGCGGCCATGGCGGCTATTGGCAGGACAATGTAGATTATGACTGGTTCGCCGGTATCTGATCACTAACGGGCGACCTTATGGCATTGATTGATCTCTTCCTCGCCCGCGCGGTGAAGCGCGGGCAGCTCACCGTTCGTCATTTCGATGGCAGCGAAAAACGGTTCGGTACGCCCGAGCCGGGCTATCCCAATGTGACGATCCGCTTCACCGACAAGGGCGCGGCCGGTTCGATCATCCGCGACCCCGCGCTCGGCGCGGGTGAGGCCTATATGCACGGGCGGCTCGTGCTCGACGAAGGCGGGGTGCTCGATCTCGTCACGCTGATGACGATGAATGATTTGTGGGAAGGCGGCACCAACACGCTGCAACCCACTTTCTTCACGCGCGCCCTCGAAAGCGTTACCCACCGCGTCGGCCGGGTGAACATGGCGCGCGCGTCGAAACGCAATGTCGCGCATCATTATGACCTGAGCGACCGGCTCTACGATCTCTTCCTCGACGCCGACCGGCAATATAGCTGCGCTTACTTCACCGATCCTGCCAATGGCCTCGAACAGGCGCAGGCCGACAAGAAGGCACATATCGCCGCCAAGCTCGCGCTGACGCCTGGCATGCGCGTGCTCGACATTGGCTGCGGCTGGGGCGGGCTGGCGCTCTATCTGCACGAAAAGACCGGCGCCGAGGTGCTCGGGGTGACGCTCTCCGAAGAGCAGATCAAGGTCGCGCGCGCGCGGGCCGAAGCAGCGGGCGTTGCCGACAAGGTCAAGTTCGAACTGATCGACTATCGCCATGTCACCGGTAGTTTCGACCGGATCGTCTCGGTCGGCATGTTCGAACATGTCGGCCCGCCCAATTACCGCACCTTCTTCCGCCAGTGCCGCGATCTGCTGACGCCCGATGGCGTGATGCTGATCCACACGATCGGGCGCATGGGGCCGCCGGGGGTGACCGACAAATGGACGGTCAAATATATCTTCCCCGGCGGTTATAACCCCGCGCTGTCGGAAATCGTCGCGGCGAGCGAGCATCAGCGGATGTTCCTGACCGATGTCGAAGTGCTGCGGCTGCACTACGCGAAAACACTGCGCCACTGGCGCAACCGCTTCCTCGCAA
>JAIETY010000136.1 GCA_019744885.1 Sphingomonas sp. | reverse complement strand
CCGCCGTGCTCCAGGCTGGTTCTTGGGCAGGAAGGGCTCGATCGCCGACCAGGCTTCGTCGGACAACCAGAACAACGAACGCGACATTGCAGAACCTCCATCTGCCGTGGAAGCCCTTTGAATCAGCCTATCTGCATATTTTCAAGAGGCTGATTGGGTTTTGACCCTAAGCCTTAATCTCATCAGCACGCCATATCGCTAGCTCTTTCTTAATGCAGGTGGGTGGGGACTATGAAGATCGTCTATCTTGGCCGACCCACGCGGCGCGGCTCACTACCGGAGCCAGGTGTCGACGGCGACGCTATCGAACTTTTCGAGAATAACTGGGACGACTTCGGCAACAAGACGACGTTCGGAACATCGTGCCGGATCGGCAGCGAAGAGGTAGAGCTGGGATTCATCAAGGTGATGGTGGAAGGCAAGGCGACCACCTCGACCCATCTCGACCAACTTCGCAAGGCTGGCTGGAACGGCGAATTTCCGCTGCCGGAGAGCAATTTCCTTTCAACCCCGACAGAAGTCACCTTTTACGAACAAATCGCCGCGCACCTCGATATGGAGCAAGCGCGTAAGGTAGCGATTCAACTTCGCGATGCCAGCTATCTGGTCAACATCGAGCACGACGAGCAGGCGCTTGCGATGCTCGACTCCACCGCATTTCGAAAGTCTTTGCAGCGCGAACGCGGCGAAGTGAAATCATTTCTCGACGGCTGGAAGCTGTTTGCGCAGCAGGCTGTCGATGTCATGGATTTGGGGTTTCGGTTTCGCGACGTCTTCGGCGAGATTTCGACGCTCGACTTGCACTTTGGCGCGAAGGGATTGCTCCCGCGCGATGTGAATGTCCTGATCGGCGCGAACGGCTCGGGTAAGTCGCAGCTTCTCCATCAGATCGTCCGCGACTGGCTGGGTGAGACCGACGCCGCAGGGGAAACGGGTTTTGTCGAAAAGCCCAATCTCAGCCAGCTGGTTGTCGTGTCCTATAGCCCCTTCGAGCAATTTCCGGTCGATGTGCGGGGTCTGCATAAGCAGGATCAGGACGTTTATCGCTATTTCGGCTTTCGCGGCCGATCAGTGCCGCGGCCCGGGACGAAAAGTCTTGGTGGTATCCGGCTCACGCACGAGGCACCCAAGCGCAATGCGGCCGCGTCGCTGCTGGACTGTCTCTCCGACGACAAGCGCTATCGCATACTGCCCGGCTGGCCCCAGAAGCTCAAAACCATGGAGCGGGTGTTACGAACTGCGTTCGCGTTCGATTCCGCCGCAGTGATGGTCGAGCGAGACCCAATCGAGGCCGAGCGCTATTATTCCGACTTGGACTTCGTCGATGCCAAACTGATGAAGCAGGGCGATAACCCCGACCGGGGGCTTCTTCCGATCAGCGCAAGCGAGGTGCAGGAGCTGAATGGCGAGACCATCCGGGAAGACCTCGTTGCGGCAGAGGGCGTGTTCTTCCTGAAGGACGGGCAACCAATCGAGCTCAGCTCGGGTCAGAAGCTCTTTTCTTTCATCGTTGTGAACATCCTCGGCGCGATCCGCCGTGACAGTTTGATCCAGGTCGATGAACCCGAACTCTTTTTGCACCCGACGCTTGAAATTCGCTTCCCCGGCATGCTCAAGCGAATCCTGCAGCACTTCAACTCAAAGGCACTGATGGCGACCCACTCAGTGGTCACCGTTCGCGAAGTCCCAAGCGATTGCGTCCACGTCTTTGAGCGCACCGATGAAGGGCTGGCGGTGAAGCGGCCGCCGTTTCAGACGTTCGGCGGTGATATCCAGCGCATTACGTCCTATGTCTTTGGTGACAGCGCGACCAATAAACCGTTCGAAGGCTGGATAACCGAGCAGCTTGAGGATCTGGGCAGCGCCGATGCGCTGATCGAAGCTCTTGGCGATGAACTCAATGAAGAACTGATCGTACAAATTCGTGCGATGGACACCGACCCATGGTAATGTAGCTGCCGCTTCCGGGCGCTTGTAGCTTGGCGCTGGTCGACCAAGTGGTAGCCGAGCGCCAGGGCGGCGTGCATGCCCTGTTCTTCACTGGCATCGCCGCGCAATGGCGCGCTCGCATCCAACAATATCTGGACGAGGGCGGATCGCCCGAACATATCCCGCTCTGGCCGGCGATCGAACCGCGCCGGAAGACATTCCACAACCTCTACAAGAACGCCGATCCGGCCTCGGCCCACGGGATCGCTATGGCGCCAATACGTGAGCACATGCTCGACCTATGCCCGGCATGTGGAGAGCCCGGTGCGCCCAATACGCTCGATCATTATTTGCCTAAGGGAACCTATCCGCACTTTTCGATTACGCCCGTTAACCTCTTCCCGATGTGCGACGCCTGTCAGGCGGAAAAGCTGGAAAAAACCGGTGACGCCAACAGCCCGCGTTTTTTCATCCATCCGTACTTCGACGCATTCACGATACCGAAAATCGTCGATCTGATCATCCATGCACCGTTCGATGCTCCAACTTTTGAGGTCATTCCGAGCCCGGCGCTACAGCCTGCCGAACTAGCGCTGGTCACCAGCCATCTCAGGGAGCTGGACATTCCCAACCGCTATGTCCGGTTCTTCCGCAACGAGCATCGCCGGCTGATCCGCAACGTGACCAAGATGCGCGCGTCAGGCCAGCCGGTCCAAGCCACGATCGAAGCGTTTCGCGAGGGTTATGCCGATCCCACGCCCAATTCCTGGCAGCACATGTTCTATTCAGCGGTGCTGGAAACCCCTGACCTGCTTGAATATCTCGAGAACGGCGACCTACCGGCCTATCCCTAACGCGGTCTGCGCGGCCCCAGTGTCGCGGGAGATTCGTAGCCGCCAGCCTGCTGCGTATCCTGCGTCAGCTCGGCGAGCGCCGTGCGCCGACTGGCATCGCGCAGCGTGATATAGTCGAGCACGTCGGCGCTGCGAATGCGCCGGTGGTTGCCGGTTCGCGTGAACGGCATATCGCCGCGGTCGAGCACACGAATGAGATACTGCCGCGACACGCCGAGCAACGCGGCTGCCTCCTGGCTAGTAAGCTCCTTGTCGCGCGCCAGCACATCTACCGCTGTACCTTGCGCGACAATCCGGGCCGCCTGTTCGATCAGGCTCAGCATCGGCGCTGACAGGATCGTGGTCCGGCCATCCTTGCCACGCAATTCGAACCGGTCTCGCGCGTGACGGTCGCCCAACATGGAAACCAAATCCCGCGCGGTCTTGCGGTCAGCGCTGGACACGCTGCCCTGTGCAGATTCAGAAGTGCGGCGGGCCACTGACATAATCGGTTATATAGTAGATAGACGCTATAAGTGCAACCTGACGGGCGCATGCCGATCTGCCACTATCCGCTTGGACGCGCCGGAGGAATGATCGCCGCGTAGGAACTTGGGCAAGGTTTGCGGCACGATGATCAGGGCTGTGTTGGACGCGGATGTGCTCTACGCACTACCCTTGCGCGACACGCTGCTTTCGGCGGCCGTGGAGAGCTGTTTTGTCCCGCAATGGAGCGACCAAATCCTGGACGAGGCGATCGGCAACCTCGTCCAAGATGGACGACTTTCGGCACCGAGTGCGACAAGCCTACGGCGCGCGCTCGATACGCACTTCGCAGATGCGCTGGTCGATGACTACAAGCCGCTGATTCCCAAGATGCGTAATCACCCCAAGGATCGGCATGTCGCGGCATGCGCCGCGGCGGCCGAAGCTGGGTACATTGTCACCGGCAATCTCAAGGACTTCAAACATTTGCCGCCCGGGATCGAGGCGATCCACCCCGACGCCTTCCTGTGCCGGTTGTTCGAAGAGACGCCGGCCGCAATGAGCGCCGCGCTGGCGGCACAATCAGCCAGGCTGCGTAACCCGCCGATCGACGTACCAACGATCATTGCCCTGCTTGAGCCGCTGACGCCGACCTTTGCCGCAGCTTGGCGGGCGAGAGAGACTGCATGACTCCCGCCACGCCACCGCCTGCGGCACCGCCCCCGCCCGTCGATATCGCCGCCCTGACGATAGGTTCGCCCAAGCGGAACGCGCGCGAGGAAATCGGCTGGCACGGGTTCTTCCCTTACTATGCAGGCTATCCGCACAGCTTTGCCGACAAGCTGATCGAAAGCGCCGCGCTTCCCGCTGGCGTGACGATCCTCGACCCGTGGAATGGAAGTGGCACCACCACCTACAGCGCAGCCGAGCATGGCTTCCTAGCCGAAGGCTGGGATGTAAACCCGGTCATGGTGATTATCGCGCGGGCCCGCCTCCTGCCTCTGAGCGAAGCCGATATGCTTGGCCCGCTGGCGCGGGATACGGTCAGTCGTGTGCGCGCCGATCAACGGCGGCTACTCGATGGCGATCCGCTATTGTCATGGTTCGAGCGGCCGGTGGCCGCGCTGATCCGCGGCGTAGAAATCCGCATTCGCGAACAACTCGTTGGCGCGACCACCTTTGGAGACGATGGGGCGCACGTCGAACGCATGTCTGCGATCGCCGCAACCTTCTATGTCGCCCTGTTCTCCGTGTGCCGAGACCTCGTCACTCGGTTCCAGGCCTCCAACCCGACCTGGCTGCGCAAGCCCAAAGCCGGCGAGACGCTGATCAGTTGTGACCGCGAGACGCTGCTCAGCGGATTCATCGCTGCGATTGATCTGATGGCGTCGTCGCTGGAAGCTCGTACTCAGGCCATCGGGCCGATGCGCCCGATCCGTACCAATCTCGGCGTCGTCGATACGGCTCTCGCCAAGCCAGCGGCGAACTCGATCGACCTGATCCTGTCATCTCCGCCATATTGCACCCGTATCGACTATTCAGCGGCCACGCGGATTGAACTCGCCATCCTCTACCCGCGGCTCCGCCTGTCGATGGAAGTGCTGGGCCGGACCATGATCGGCTCGACCCGGGTGCCAAAGGCCGAACTCAGTCCCCGCGAAGTCTGGGGCGATACTTGCCTTGACTTCTTGGTTCAGCTCAAACGGCATCCGTCCAAGGCGTCGGACGGTTATTATTACAAAACCCATCTCGACTATTTCGACAAGATGGCGCGCTCGCTGGAAGCACTGGCGCCAGCGCTGAGACCTGGTGCAGCAGCGATTCTCGTCGTGCAAGATTCCTTTTACAAGGAGATCCATAACGACCTGCCGACCATTATTGGTGAAATGGGCGTGGCAGCGGGCCTGACGCTCGCTCGTCGAGTCGATTTCGCGAGCGCGCGCTCGATGTCCGGCATCAATCCCTATACGCGCATCTACAAGCGGAAAGGCGGTGCTCTTGAAGCGGTGCTATGCTTTCAGAAGCCCGCCTAAGGCATGGTCAAGCGTGGTATTGCATGGAAAAGCATGGAAGTGTATATAGGCATGCATGATGCGCTCGAAGGATCAGATTGCTACGCGGTTGGCCAAGGTAGTGGCCGAGCAGCGTATGTTGCTCGAATCCTTCCATTTGGCGTTGGCGGACGGTTCACTTGGCGACCATCGCGACCTTGACGCTAAGCTCGAACGACTCGGCGCTGAACGGCGGCGCCTGACCGCAGAGTTGAGGTTTGTAGAGACGCATGGCGATGCGGGTCACAGTCCGCGCGCGCGTGGCGGAGGCCGGGTTGTTCGCGAACAGGTTCTCGACACGCTTGACGAGATCGGCGTGCCAGCACCGCCCGCGCTGATTAGCGAACTTGCCTTTGCTACAACCGGCACCGATATTGGCGCTTCGCGGTTCTCGAGCTTGCGACGCGACGAAGAGCGCGCCGCGCGCCGCGACCCTGCCGCGCGACCGGCGTGGATCGCGCCGGCTCTTAACGTCGCCACGCTGACCGCGATGCCGCGCTTGCTGACCAGCTCGGCCTGGCCGGTCGAGCGCCGGCTAATCGGCGCGCGTAGCCTGCGAACGGGCCATCTGCGCACCACGCTTGCGCTGCTCGATCGCACCAGCCATCTCGCCGCCACGAATCCCGTCCGTGCGGCGGCGGTCGAAGCAATTATGCTGCGACTTGCCTGCGGCGTGCCCGGCGCGGTGGAATCTAGCAAGCCAGCCGATCCGGCGCGGATCCGCGCGGCCGTTGAGAGCGAACTGCAACTCATCGAGCAGGAAGACCTGAGCGAACGACTGGCCGCTGCCTCAAGGTTGCGCAGTTATCGTGAGCAACAGCAGCTTTGGGGCCTACCCGCCCTCATCGAGGGCGAGGCAAGGCAGGGAGCGGCGGCGGGATGAACCAGGTCGCGCGCGTTGCCAAGCTGCGCGGGACGCAGCCAGCTCAGGAGCTGGGCACGCGCGGCATTGAGCGCGTCGCGCGCAACCCCGATTGGCTCCGCCTCAAAGCGCTGACGATCGCGGGCGTCAGCCCTGCCAAGGCGGCGCAGGACATTCTCCATCGCGATGATGCCGAGGCGCAATCCCCGTTCGCTCTGGTGCTCGACCAGAAGTTCGATCGACATGTCCTACAGAATGGCGCGGCCAATCTGTTTTCGCAGTATGTGGAGAAAGGGCATCTCGAAGCGTCAGAGTCCAAGATCGTCTCCATCTCGGATTTCGCGCCCGGCACCAGTTTCGCTCAGTGCCGCCGCCGCGAAACTGAGACGCGCCGCCTCCTTGCGTTGAAGCTCGCGCGCGACCCCGCTGCGCCCAATCTGATCATCCAGCCGCGGCTGTTGATCGACTATGGCGGAGTTCCCCATCCCATCGAGCCCGACTATCTAGTCGCCCGCGACGATGAGCCCTTCTACCGCGTCGGCGTCCTCAAATCCTATGCTGATCGCGGCGGGAAGACCGACCCGGCCGATCTGCGCGCAGCTTGCCGCCAGGCCGCGGTCGGCGTTGCTGCACTGCGCCAGTTCCTGGCGGCCGGGGGTGCGGATCGTATGATCGCCGCCGCACGCTGCGATCTGATCCTCAAGGTCACCGGCTTCTTCCTGCCGACCCTGCAGCGTATGGCGATCCTAGGTGAGGTCGACTCGATCGAACGCGCGCTGGCCGACGCGCCCGCCAGTCTTGAAGAGATCGAGGCGCTGGTCCCAGCTTGGGGAACCCTCAGCGATCCTGCGGTCCTGGTCTCCATCCCGAGCCGCTACCACAGCAACTGCCGTGAACATTGCGCCTTGTGGACGCACTGCCGCGAACAAGCGCTCGCCGCCAGCAGTCCGGCGTTGCTGGGGGAGCTCGCTAGCGAGTATCTTGCACCGACAGGGTCGATCGTCCGCGCGATCGAGCTGATGAAGAATGCACCGGGGATCAGGCCGCGAACCGAAGCGGAGGCTATTGTCCAGGCTGAACTGGCCCGCGCCTACCGAACCTTAAGCGAGGCCGCCAATGGCTGACGTGCTCGATCTCGTCGCTCGGTTGGCTGCCTTCGACCAGCAGCGGGCGATCCGGCATGCTTCGCACCGGCAGGTTGTGATCCAGCCGCATACGCTGATCATCTGCCCGCTGGCGATGGCGGGCGAAGATACCGCGGTGCACGCACTCGCCATAGGCGGGATCAACCAGCCGCCCGAGATTTGCGTGATCGGCGATCCGCGCCAGCGCGACGAACAATATGCGCTGATCGCCTGGCTCGGTGAGCGGATTGAGCGCTATTTCGGCGATTGCCGTGCGCGCAGCGATTTCCCGCAATTCTGGGTTTCGTCGAGCGCGGCCGCCGGTCACCTCGACATTCTCGCCGATCGCTTGCGCTTCACGCGCGACAATGCGCCGATCAAGCGGGTCGGCGAGCTACTGACCTATGCGACCGAACGGATGCCCTATGCGGGGCAGCAGGCCTTGATGACCGCAACCGGTGCGCTCGCAACGCTGTTCGCGACTGGACAGCATCAGGGGGACGACGAACATCTTGGCGTTTTCCTGACCTGGCTCGCACCGCCGCCGGGCCTCAGCCTGCAGAATGCCATCGTACAGGCCGAGCGCGAAGTAATGGGCGTTAAGACCGATCCTGAATTCGACCGGCTCAGCCTCCAGCCGCTCGTCAGCGCCTATGATGCCGCCAAGAAGTCGGGCGTTTCACCACAGGAGCTTCAGTTCCGGCATCAGCAGATCGTTGGCGCATTGAGCCCGATCGTCACGCGGATCTACAACGCGGTCCAGCAGGCGCTGCGCTGGCTCGACCAGCCGATCCCAGAGGCTCCGGTTCTCGACCAGTTGCGGAGCCAGGAAGCCAATGCCTTCGCCAGCTTTATGCTTGGCCGGGATGCTGGCGCTGCTCTACCGTATCGCGACGGCCCGAAGGCTGCCGCGTTCAAGATTGTTGAGCGCGAACATGCGCTGCAATCGCTCGCGGCCGATCAGCCCTATGGCGACCGCATGGCAGCGGCGCGGGCGCGCTCGACCGGTCACATGATTACCGGAAGCGTTATCAGCGGCACCTCGGACCGCGAGGGCAGGAAAACTGTCCACCGCCTCATCATCGCGTCTGAACAAGTGAACCTTCATCTTCGGCCGCGTGACCAGCTCGTCCTGACAAGCGATCCACGCATGTTGATGGTGGTAGAAGATGTCCGGATTGCACCTGGCGGCACCCACCTTCATGTTCGTATCAAGAAGGGACATCAGGCGGTCGGTGTTCCGCTCCCCGAAACGCTGATCGAATTGGGTGTGACGCGCGCAAACTGGGACATGCTGATCCGCAAGCGCGGACGCATGGCCGAACGCTTGACCACGCTTCCCTGGACACACGCCGAGGGCCCGGCCCCAGCAATGCAGCCGCTCGCGATGCCGGCAAATCTTCAGGCCGCCATCGAGGCGCTACGGTGACGGCGCTTGCAATTACCGCCGAAGGCCGCGCGTCATCCGCGATTGAGGCCGTACTCGCCACGCAATGGCGCCGCGTCCCGGCGTTCGTGCTCGACTCGCCGCCCGGTGCGGGCAAGACCGGCATCGTCGAAAGGCTCGCGGTGCAGGGCTTTGCCCGGTTGAACGAACGTGTGATGATCGTGACGCTTACCAACGAGCAAGCATTCGACATCGCGCGCCGTCTCGCCATGGGTTTTCCGCGCATCCCGATCCACATGGTGGTTAGCAAAGAACTCGAACTGCCTGACTCGGTCGCAAGTTTGCCGTCCCTGACGTTGGCTGAGCGTGCAAGCGATCTGCCAGCAGGTCCGATGATCGTGATTGGCAATGCCGACAAATGGTCGTGGCTCGACCGGCATGACGTGCTGGCCGATCTTCAAATCATCGACGAAGCGTATCAGCTACCAGACTATAAGTTCCTCCAGATTGCCGGACTCACCCATCGCCATGCGCTGATCGGCGACCCGGGACAGATCGCGCCAGTTATTCAGACGGAACTCGAGCGCTGGCGCTGCGATCCGGCGGGTCCGCATGTACCAGCACCGGATGCGCTGATGGCTCGGCATCCGGCGACGCTGCGATTGGCGCTGCCGGTCAGCCGCAGGCTGGTCCAGGACACGGTTTCGTTCATCCAGCCGGCATTCTATCCCGAGCTTGCGTTCGAAGCGCTCACGCCGGTTCGCGCGATGGGTTATGCTGTGCCTGGCATCATGCCGACTGACATCCCGCTGGATGCCCCTACATACGGGCAAAGCCTGACGATGATCGAACTGCCCGCGATGATGGCTGGCGATGTGGATCGCGCAATGGCTGGGACGATGGTGGCAACCGTTCGCCGTGTGCTCCAGCGGCAGGCCTTTCTGATTGAGCCGGACGGCCAGCGTACGCCGGTCACGCCAGAAATGATCGGAATTACTTGTGCCCAGGTCGCGCAGGTCACAGCCGTTCGCGAGCGGCTGTGGCCCGATCTTTCGGGCGTGCTCGTCGAAACCGCTAATCGCTTTCAGGGTCTCGAACGCCCGCTCATGTTTGTCCAGCACCCGCTTTCGGGCAGAGCCGATGCCACAGCATTTCATTTGGAGACTGGACGCCTCTGCGTGATGCTGTCGCGCCACTCGGTCGCCTGCTGGATCTTCGGGCGGGAGGGGATTGCTAGTCAGCTGCAGCGCTACGCACCCGTCGGCGATCGCGCGCTCGGCATTGACACCGATCCAGAGTTCAGCGGCTGGCGCGCCAATGAAAACCTGCTCGACCAACTCGCCCGGCAAAACAGAATCCACGCGGTGCCGTCCGAACTGAGATAACTGCCAACCTCAGTTGATTTCTGGCCCCGACCGGCCGCGCCCAATCTGCCAGCTAATGCCGTCCGCGCGCATGATCCCCGACGCAACTTTCCCAATGTTGCGATCGAGCACATCGCGCCACGGTACCAGTGTGAAATCGCGCGACCGCTCGACGAGCGCATAAGGGCCGCTTTCGAGATCAACGCGCCGGGCGATCACGCCTTCGACACGCTCTCCGACGCAGGCTGGCTCGAACCGCTTGCCTAGCTGCCCGGCAAGCCGCCCGCTGGCGTTCTTCAGCTCGCGCCACCGCAGGGTTTCCATGGCGCCGCTGTGCAACCGAAAACCGTGGCCGTGGCCATCTGCCAGTTGCTGTTCGATGAGCCACTGGCGGCGGGCCGCTAACGCGGTCCGCACCTCGCGTCCGAACCCGGTGTCGCGCACCGTGCTGGATGAGCCCCCCTCGAGCTCCCGATCGAGCCAAGTCGGCGCCTCCTTCGCCGTCAACTCGGTGACTGGCGACGGTGAGAGAATAGAGAGGGTGACGGGCCTGTCGCGCTGCTGCTGCTGAGCGAACGTTTCCGCTCGGGATAGATGGTCATGCGGGATGGACCAGCTGCCGTCCGCTTGCCGTTCCGGTCCGGCGCCGGCGCGCCGCATCGCTTCGAGCCGGCGGACGTGGCTCGCCGCAAACGCCTCGCTCGCGTTCGGATCGTGCCGCAGATGCAGGTCGATCGAGTAGCGCCCATCATTGGCGCGAGCGACCGCATCGACCGTGCGGTCCGCCTGGCTTGCATAGGCTTTGGTCGGCTCGATCCGCACGGTCGCATTCTCGGGCACCGGCGGCGTCGCGTCTCCCCGCCCGATGTCGACATAATGGACCCGGCCATCGATGCCATCGACCATCACATAATGGCGGTCGCGGTGCTCGTCGGAAAAGCCTCGCTGGATCAGGCGCCCGACAATGGGTTCGCGCAGCTCCGTCAAGACCACCTGCTCGACTCCTGCGCGATCGAGCCGGCGCGCGGTCAGTTCGCGCTGCATGAGGCGGATGATGTCGCCGCGCTCGCCCATGCGGCGCAGTGTATTCTCCAGCCCGTCGGCCAGTAGGTAGCGACCGCCGCCGATGTCCTCGGCCAGGTCCATCGCCTTGAGCTTGCGCAGCCGCCCTGCGGCGATCGACTGCTGGAAAGGATCGTTGTCGTCGGCGGGGGAGACTTCGCGTGCGCCATCCATTCGCCTGAGCAGACGCCGATCGATTGTGGTCAGCCGCTCCTGATCGACATCGTGACGGAGACGCGCCTCGATCTCGTGATCGGTGCGCGGCCCCATGGTCACCGCCCAAGTGACACAGAACGTATTCGACACGGTGACGGGAAGAATTCTGCTCGTGCCGCAGGGCGCCCGGCTTATCGGTGAATACGATAGCGTGGTCGCATTTGGGCAGCGACGCGCGCTGGTCATATGGCAACGGCTGATCTTGCCGGATGGGAGCTCGGTCCGCCTGGATAACATGCCTGCGACCGACCCATCGGGGTATGCCGGCTTGTCCGATAAGGTCGATTTCCATACCTGGACGCTGCTCAAGGGCGTAGCCATCGCCACGATGCTCGGCGTCGGATCGGAGCTGACGATCTCGGGCGAGAGCGATCTCGTTCAGGCGATCCGGGAGTCGGCACAATCGAACACAGCACGCGCCGGCGATCAGATCACGCAGCGCAATCTCGACATTCAGCCGACGATCACCATCCGGCCTGGCGCACCCGTTCGCGTGCTGGTGACCCGCGATCTCGTCCTCGATCTCCGACGCGGTGGAGCCGGACCATGGAGCTGAAACTTGCCAAGCTGCCTGACCGCACGCCGGTCAAGCTCGCGATCACAATCACCCCCGATCTGCACGAAGCTCTGCACGACTATGCCCGCTGTTAAGCTCAGACCTACGGCAGCGAGGAGCCAGTCACCGAGCTGATCCCGCACATGCTGGCCAACTTCCTGGCGACTGATCGCGGCTTCGCGAAGGCCCGGGAAGGGCTTGCCGGACGGGGCAAATGAGCGGGGGTGGCGCTTCCCCGGACCGGCTGCTCAAGATCGCGGAGGTCAAGAGCCACGTCGGGCTCGGCAAATCGAAAATCTATTCACTGGTCTCCGAGGGCCGATTTCCGAGGCCATATAAGCTGACCCCGAAAGCCGCTCGCTGGAGCGAGCGCGAGATATCCGATTGGATCGCGCAAGCCCAGGCCGGTCGTTAGCGCAGCCAAGGACCTAGAAAGGCGGACATCACGTGCGCGGCGTGGCGCTGGCGCAGGATGCGGGCGTTGCGAAGTTCCTCGTCGGCATCGACATCCGCATCGTCGTCTTCGAACCGTGCCACCGCGACCGGCCCATCTCGCATATAGCTTTCGTTGGGATCGGGATCACAGAAGCGTGTCGTCAGGCGTGCGAGGGCCTCGCGGATGACGTCACCGTGCTTTCCTTCGAGCGCCCGGTGAAATGCCTTGTGTGCGGCTTCGATCCCGCCGTCATGATGCTCGATGCAATAGACGAGGTCGTGGGCGTCCTTCCGCTCGAAGCGTTGATCGTAGGCGAACGCCTTCAGGCAGGTGAAGCTGACGATATCGGCATAGCGTACCGTCTCGGTCGCTCGCCCGCCGCCATTCAGCAGCTCCGCCGTGATCTCGACGCTGCCATGCAGGTCGAACACCATCGACGCATGCGGGATGTTGATGGCGGTGACGTTGCCTTCGGTCGGCAGCTCCTGGACCCTGCCGCCGCCCAGCTCCGGGGAGTCGGCGAGGAATTCGAGGACCATCGTGGTGCCACCGTTGATCTCGGTCTGCCACCGCCAGGATTGTTTGGCGCCCTTGTCGTTCTCGGCGCGCTCGAACCTCATCGCCTTCAGGTTCTCTTCGAGCGTGCTGTAGGCCTCGGTGTCGGTAAGAATGCCGACATCGACGACGATATCTACGTCGCCCGTCCCCGCGTGCGGCGGCACCTTGGGCGGCCGCGCGGTGACGAGGTAACGCGGCGCAAGCCCGCCAACCAGAAAGACGGAATCCTTCCATGGTCCGAGCCCGCGCAGCAAGGTCACCAGTACGCGCTCGCACGCTTCGGTGACGGCGGTGCCGTAGCCGCCAATCGTCTGGGGTTTCGCCATTATGCGTCGAGCCTTTCGGCGCGGAGGTGCGCGGCCATCTCGCGCGATCGGCCCGAGCCCTGCAGCAAGTCGAGATAGACCTGGAGCGGGGAGGCCAGACGAACGCCGTCGATGCTTTGTGCAACGGTGACGTCACCGCGGGCGCGGGTCTCGATCAAACCGAGATTCCAGCCTTCGCTGACCGGGCGGGCGTTCAGCCTGTCGAGCGCTTCCTGCTGCCGGCGACCTGGTTCGATGCGGCACTTCACCTGTGAGATGCTCGACAGATATGGCGCATAGAGCTGGGCGGCCGCTTCGGCTGTCACTGCATAGGCTGCGTCGGCATCCTGGCAGGCCCGATCGAGGTGCTGGGCAAGCTCGACCGCGCTGCCGCCGGGGACATAGTAGCGTACGACCTTGGGCGGTTTTTGATCGGTGATGTAACTGGTCCAGGCATCAACCAGCGCCTTGGCTGATCTGAGACGCCGCAGCTTCGAAGGTCCGGCACCTTCGACGTCGAGCCATTCGCGGCGTTCCATCTCGGTAAGCGTCGCCGAGGCGGTGGCAGGTGACACCTCGGTCGATTCCGCGAGTTCCTTGACGCTCAGCCAGTCGGAGCGGCGGTCGAACACCGCTTGGACGACGCGCGCCTTCTGACCCTGGAACACCGAATCGAAGATCTTGGCGTTCTTCTTCGGCACAGGCCGGTCGACATAGACGAACGCGTGGCGCGCGGGGATGAAGAGCGATCCGCCGAGGTCATAGAAACCGACGCCCTCTTCGCGCAGAATGTCGCGCGCGCCAGGCGAAATGGCACGCGCGATGAAGAAGGGCAGGATCTCGCGATCATCGTGCGGCATGTGAGCAAGGTAGTTGCGCAGCTGCCAGACGGTTTCCCTGACATCGCGCGGAAAGGCCTCGCGCTTGGCTTCTACGAGCAGTAGGATCGGCTGGCCGCCGACGCGCGCATCGATGAGCGCGTCGACACGGCCGCGTGGCCCGATTGCAACTTCGCGGCGGTCGATCTCGGCGTGCCCTTCAGGTAGCGCCCCTATCGCATCGACGAGCCCGTCGAGCAGCTCCTGTTCCTCGATTTCGAATTTCAACATATATTTGGTGTCCAGTGAATATAGACCTCTTATCGAATATTCGGCAATTTGTCCATATTCACTGAGCAGGAAATTTTTTCGTCCAAACGACCGTTTAAACCATCGAAGCCAAGAGCAAATGACGATTTATGCGGCCTTGGCGCTTTTCGCGATCTTGGTGACACGCGCGGTTCGCTTTCGCGATCCTAGCAAATATGCCTCCCAGTCGTTCATCAAAACGCGCCGCTTCAGGAAGGCGTCGCCGCGGCGATAGGCGCGCGACGTCTCGTCCCCGACCTGATGCGCGAGGGCCTGTTCGACAACGGATTCGGGATGGTCGCTCATCTCACCCATATAGTCGCGGAACGAACTCCGCATGCCATGGACGGTAAAGTGCCCGAGTTTCATGCGGCGAAGGACCATGGTCATCGCCATCTGCGAGAGCGGCTTGCCTGCTTTCCCGCCCTTGAAGACGAAGTCGCTGGGATCGCAGTTGGAGTTGCGGGCGATGTCCCGCAGCAGGGTCACGGCCGCATTGCAGAGCGGAATGCGATGCTCGACCTCCATCTTCATGCGCTCGGCGGGGACGGTCCACACTCCTGCATCGAGATCAACTTCCGACCATCGCATGCGGAGCGTCTCGTTCGTCCGCGTCGCGCAAAGGATTGTGAGCTCGAGCGCTCGTGCTGCTAGCGCGGGTCTGGCGCGCAGCCGCTTCCAGAATGCCGGCAACTCCTCGAAGGGCATGGCCGGATGGTGGCGGACCTGCTTTTTCGTGCGCCGCTTGGGAAGAAGATGGCTGAGGTTTCCGCGCCAGCGCGCCGGGTTCTCCCATGGCCCTTGGATGTGCTTTGACGCCTTTGCCGCGTCGAGGATGTTCTCGATACGGCCGCGCAGGCGGCTCGCGGTTTCGGGGACCGTGCGCCAGATCGGCTTCAGCACCGCGACGACATCGTCGACGAGAATGTCCTGCACCGGCATTTCCAGCAACGACACGGCATGGGTCTTGATCGTGTTGCGCCATTGCTGGCGATGCTTGGGGTTCTTCCAGCCTTCCTCGTGCGTATCGATATAGTCGTCGGCGAACGGGCCGAAGAGGACGGGGCCGACGCGCTCGCGCTCGGCTTGCCGTGCCGCCTCCTCGGCCTCTGCTTCGGCGGCGCGGCGTGCCTCTATGGGATCGATCCCCTGGGCGAGCAGCTCGCGCGCAGCCGAGGCAAGGTCGCGGGCCTTGCCGAGGCCGACGTCACTTGCGGGGCCAAGGCCCATTTCGCGGCGCTTCTTGTTTCGTTCATAGGTGAAGACCCAGCGCTTCGAGCCATCCTTGGTGATGAAGAGCCAAAGGCCACCGCCGTCGGAATGCTTGCCCACGCGCTTTTCGGTCTCCACGCGCCTGGCTGTGAGTTTGTGAATGGAACGGGACATGCCAACCTCCGACTACAGGGTGGCTGGCAACCCGGTTAGCAACCCGGTTTCCAACCCGGTTTGAGTCGTGGATTGACGCGGAACGTGGCGAACCAATGGGGACCAACAAGAGCGACAATCGACGATCAAGCCGTTGATTTTATAGTCGAAATCTCAGAAAAAGTCGATGTCGGCCAACGGGTTAGAAATGGGGAGTTCGATTCCCTCCCGCTCCGCCATTTGTCACCGAGGCGCCCTCAGGGTCTCGACGCAGCCGCTATCCCATCGTCGGGATCACAAACGCGTTCGAGCCGTCAGGCGCGCCATCTGGCCAGCGCTGGGTGATGGTCTTGATCTTGGTCCAGAATTTCACGCCTTCGGGGCCGTGCTGGTTGGTGTCGCCGAAGGCGCTGCGCTTCCACCCGCCGAAGGTGTGATAAGCGACCGGCACCGGAATCGGCACGTTGATGCCGACCATCCCGACATTGACGCGCGCGGCGAATTCGCGTGCGGCATGGCCGTTGCGGGTGAAGATCGCGACGCCATTGCCGTACTGGTGCTGGCTAGGGAGCGCGACCGCTTCCTCGAAATCCGCCGCGCGCACGATCTGGAGCACGGGGCCGAAAATTTCTTCCTTATAGCTTTCCATGCCCGGCTTGACGTGATCGAACAGCGACGGGCCGATGAAGAAGCCGTTCTCATGCCCCTGCAGCGTGAAGCCGCGCCCATCGACGACGAGTTCGGCGCCGTCATCGACGCCCTTCTGGATCCAGCCCTCGACCCGCGCCTTGTGCGCGGCATTCACCACCGGGCCGTAATCGGCATCCTTGTCGCTCGACACGCCGATCCGCAGCTTGGCGATAGCGGGCAGCAGTTTGGCGCGCAGGCGTTCTGCCGTCTCTTCGCCGACCGGGACGACCACCGGCAGCGCCATACAGCGCTCGCCCGCTGACCCAAAGGCCGCGCCCGACAGCTCGTTCACCACCTGATCGAGATCGGCGTCGGGCATGACGATGCCGTGATTCTTGGCGCCGCCCATCGCCTGCACGCGCTTGCCCGCCGCAACCCCGCGGCGATAGACATAATGCGCGATGTCCGACGAGCCAACGAAGCTGACCGCGCTGATCGCGGGGTGATCAAGGATCGCGTCGACCATTTCCTTGTCGCCGTGGAGGACTTGCAAGATGCCCTCGGGCGCGCCTGCTTCCTGCATCAATTGCCCGAGCCGCACCGGCACCGACGGGTCACGCTCCGACGGCTTCAGGATGAAGGCATTGCCGCACGCAATCGCCACGCCGAACATCCACATCGGGATCATCGCCGGGAAGTTGAACGGCGTGATGCCCGCGCCAATGCCGAGCGGCAGCCGCATCGAATAAACGTCGATCCCCGGCCCGGCGCCTTGGGTATATTCGCCCTTCATCGCGTGCGGGATGCCGCAGGCGAATTCGATCACGTCGAGCCCGCGCTGCACATCGCCGCGCGCATCGGCGACAACCTTGCCATGCTCGGACGACAGCAATTGCGCGAGTTCGTCGATATTGGCTTCCACCAGCCGCTTGAATTCGAACATCACACGCGCCCGGCGCTGCGGGTTGGTCGCCGCCCAGCCGGGTTGCGCGGCTTGCGCTGCTGCCACCGCGCGTTCGAGATCGGCTGACGTCCCCAGCGTGACCTGCGCCTGCACGCTGCCTGAATTGGGATCGAACACATCGGCGAGACGGGTCGCGCCGCCACTGGTCGCCAGGTCGGCCCCGGCAATGTGATGATCGATGATACGCATGGTCATGTCCTGGTGGTTGAGCGGACTCTATGCCGCCGCCAACGACGGCAAACAATGGCTAGATGCGCGCCATAAATCCGAGTGTTTGCCCGAGCCATTCCTCGCGCGCGGCAACGACCCAAGCGCTCTGGTGAGCAGCGTGACGTTGGTCAGCTACTCACTGATCGTCCGCGTCTTGCCCTGCGCATCCGCCGCGATTGCCGCCGCGCTGAACGGCAGCCGCACGAACTTCTTCGCCGAATAAAGCCGCGTCTGGTCGGCATAATGCGGCGAGGCAGGATCGGTCGATTGCGAATAGCTGAGCACGGCATCGGCAACAGGCCCGGCATCATCGAAGGTCACGACCTGCACATAGCTCGATCCGTGATAGGGCACAAAGCCACCCGCTTCGGGCGCGCTCTGCTGGACGTTGAGCACCCCGAGCACCCCATCCCCGCCATGGACCGGGATATGCTCGGTGCCGCGCACCGCAAACTGGGTTTCACCCCAGCGCGCATCAAGCTTGAAGCCGTCCTTGAGCAATTTCGTCTGCGTGTCGGCGAGCGCTTTCAGCAGCTTCGTCCCCACCTCGCCGCTCGTCACCAGCCCGCGCGGGGTGTGGATCGGATCGGCGGGATCGAACGGCACCTGCCACAGCCCGGCGATACGGCTTGCGGCAGGCCAGAAGGATGCGAACACCACGGCGCCCCGGCTATCGACATCGTAACGGCCATCCCAAAGCGCCAGCGCCGCGCAGGCCTGCGCCACCTCGGGTTTGCCCGTGCACAGCGCCCGCACCGGATCGAGCGCGAGTTCGGCGGCGAGGCTCTTGTTGGCGAACACCATCTGCACGGCCTTAGCCTGATCGACCTTGGTCCCGCCCAGCCCGTCGCTGCCGTCGAAGCGCCGCGCGAGTTCGACCAGCCCCGAGCGCGTGCGCAGTGTGCGCTGCGTTCCCCATGGCCCGAGCACCGGCGACAGCTGGCGATAGGGCGCGCTGGCATTGCTCAGCCAATAGCTGTCGTTCGAATTGGCGACATAGTCGCGTCGCTCCCAGATCGCCTGTTCGCTGGCGGGCATCAGCCGATGGGCAGCGGTGCCGGGCGTGTCGTCCCAATCGCAGGCCGAACGCCGCCCGTCGAGCAGCACGAAACGGCTCGCAACCGCCGCCGACGTTGGCGTTGCGCAGTCCTTGACCTTGGCGGTCGAGACATTGGGGGCGGCGGTCACATCGGCGTGCAGAACATCGCCGTTGCGGTCGGCAGCGATCGTGTTCACCCACGGAATGCCGAGCGTCGACGACACGGCGGCTTTCACCTCGGCAACCGACTTGGCCTTGCCGATCGCGATCCACGCGGTGATGCTGCGGTCATTGTCGCAATTGGCGTCGCGCATCGCATAGGCCTTGTCGGCCTTCCACCCCAGCCCCAGCAGCGGGATTGTCAGCATCGGCCCGAAGCGGCTGGCGTAAAGCGTGCGGGTGACCGGCGGCTTGCCGTCGGGCATCGGCACGCTGACGTTGATCGTGCGCATTTTTTCGGGCTTGCCGTCGACCCGATAGCTCGTTGGGTCGGTTGGGTCGAGTTGCAGCTCAAAGCCGGTGAAATGCTGCGCCGCCGTCACGGTGTGCGTCCAGGCGATATCCTTGTTGAAGCCGAGCGCAACCAGCGGCGTCCCCGCCAGCCCCACGCCCATCACGTCGATTTCGCCCGGGATGGTGACGTGCATTTCCCAGAAGCGCGATGGCCCGTTCCACGGGAAATGCGGATTGCCGACGACGAGGCCCTTGCCGGTCGTGGTTGCGTCCGCCCCGAATGCCCAGCCATTGCTGCCGAAGCCGATGTCGCGGTCGCCGGGCAGCGTTTCGGGGAGGGTCGCGGCCTGAGCCTTGCCCGGCGGCTGCGCGTTGACGATGAACGCCGCCAGCGCCAGCGAACTCGCCAGCAGCACCTGCTTCTCGCCGATGCGCAGCATGTCGTCGGTCGTGATCGGGCGCACCCAGGGCTTGCCCCGGCATGCCTCGGGCACGCCCGCCGGGCCGCGATCCTTCAATAGCCGGTTATACCCAGCGGCATAGCCCGCCAGCAGCGCCAATTCGCGCGGCGGCCGCTTGGCGAGGCCGCGCTTGAGCGACGGCAGGTCGATCATTGCGCGGAAGAAGATGTCCGACGACAGATTGTCGATCTTCTCGAACCCTAGCGTGGCTTTCTCGGTCGGGCCAAAGAAGCGTGAGCGGTCGCCCGCGACGGTCGCGAATTCCTCGGCGAGCAGGCAGAGATTATCCTCGGCATAGGCATAGCCGATCCCGTATCCCGCGCCGCCCCAATTGGCCGCCTTGATGTGCGGAATGCCATAGCTGGTGCGGGTGATGGACGCGCTGTAGCGCGGCCCCTTGGCCTGCGCCGGAGCGCCGATCAGCATTGCCAGCGCGAGTGCGCCGATAGCCGTTTTCCGCATATCTGCCTCCCCATTTGTCGTTAGCCGGGACGCTAAGCGCGTTCGCGGACCGAGGCAATCGCACGTCGCGCTTGCCTCGGTCTGCGCTGCCCGCCAAGCTGAGCCGAATTCGGGGGGAATCAAATGGCCTATTGGAAAATCGCGCTCGGGCTGATCCTAGTGCTCGGCATCGCGGCGGGCTCTTTTTTCTTCTTCGTTTCGCCGCCGCGCCAGCTCGATCTGATCGATGGCATGATGGCAAGCGAGGGTGAGTCGTCGCGTGTGGGCGAAGGCGTGCGCTTTGGCGACCGCCCGCGCCAGCAACTCGATGTCTGGGCGCCCAAGGATGCGGCGGGCAAGAAGCTGCCGGTGCTGATCTTTTATTATGGCGGGTCGTGGCATTGGGGCTCGCGCAGCCATTATGGCTTTGTCGGTCGGGCCTTTGCCGCGCGCGGCTATGTCGTCGTCATCCCCGATTACCGGCTAGTGCCCGACGTGCGCTTCCCCACCTTTGTCGAGGACAGCGCGCTCGCGGTGAAATGGACGCGCGACCATATCGCCGATTTCGGCGGCGACCCCGCCCGCATCGCGGTCGCGGGGCATTCGGCGGGTGCCTATAATGCCGCAATGGTCGCGCTCGACGCGCATTATCTGCAAGCGATCGGCGTCGACCCGAAGATCATCCGCGCGGGGCTGCTGCTCGCGGGGCCGTTTGATTTCTACCCGTTCGATGGCCCCGCTACCAAAGCCGCGTTCGGCGATTGGCCGCGCCCGGCCGAGACCCAGCCGGTCAGCTTCGCGCGCGCCGATGCGCCGCCACTATTGATCATGCAGGGCACCGCCGACGACGTCGTCAAGCCGCGCAACGCCCCCGCACTGGCCGCGCGGCTGAAGGCGGTCGGCGCGGTGTTCGAGCAGCGCGATTATGCGGGCGCCAATCACAATGACCCGATCATGGGCCTGTCCAGGCCCTTTCGCGGCAATGCCCCGACGCTCGCCGACAGCCTGGCCTTTCTCCAGAAGCACGATCGTTAGGCTTTGAGTCCCTCAGCTTGACCCGTTTGTTTCGAGCGACGTCGAGAAACAGGCCACAAGCGGTGCGCGGGGTGTCTCGACTTCGCTCGACACCAACGGGGCTGGGGAGCACAGGGGATTCACGCGGTCACCTCGGCAGGGCATTGCAGCGGGGCCGACCGCCACCCACATCGCTTCCATGAGCGAACAATCGATGGTGTGGCACGGCACCACAATCTTATCCGTGCGGCGCGGCGGCAAGGTTGTCGTCGTCGGCGATGGTCAGGTCTCGATGGGCCAGACCGTGATGAAACCCAATGCGAAGAAAGTGCGACGGCTCGGCGACGGATCGGTGATCGGCGGCTTCGCCGGCGCGACGGCGGATGCTTTCACGCTTTTCGAGCGGCTTGAGCGCAAGCTTGAGCAGCATCATGGCGCGTTGCTGCGTGCCGCAGTCGAACTCGCCAAGGACTGGCGGACCGACAAATACCTGCGCAATCTGGAAGCAATGATGATCGTCGCCGACAAGGACGTGACCTTGATCCTGACCGGCAATGGCGACGTGCTGGAGCCGGTGGGCGGGATCGCGGCGATTGGCTCGGGCGGCAATTTTGCGCTCGCCGCCGCGCGGGCGCTCACCGACTATGAGCCCGATGCGGAGACGCTCGCGCGCAAGGCCATGAAGGTCGCGTCGGACATTTGCGTTTACACCAACGAAAATCTGACGATCGAGACGCTCGACAGCGCGACATAACCAAACCCGGCGATGGCCCTGTTCCGCAAGCGGGCCAGGGCTTTAGAAGAAGAACCCCATGAACGACGCCCTGACCCCCAAAGCCATTGTCGCCGCGCTCGACGCGCATATCATCGGCCAAACCGACGCCAAGAAAGCCGTCGCGGTCGCCTTGCGCAACCGCTGGCGCCGCCAGCGGCTCGGCGCTGATCTGCGCGACGAAGTGACGCCCAAGAACATCCTGATGATCGGCCCCACCGGCTGCGGCAAGACCGAGATCAGCCGCCGTCTGGCGAAGCTCGCCGATGCGCCGTTCGTGAAAGTCGAAGCGACCAAATTCACCGAAGTTGGCTATGTCGGCCGCGACGTCGAACAGATTGCGCGCGACCTTGTCGAGGAAGCCGTGCGGCTCGAAAAGGAACGTCGCCGCGTCGCCGTGAAGGACAAGGCCGAGGAGGCCGCCATGGCGCGTCTGCTCGACGCGCTCACCGGCAAGGGCGCGAGCGAGGCAACGCGTGAATCGTTCCGCCAGCGTTTCCGCGACGGCCATCTCGACAAGACCGAGATCGAGATCGAAATCGAACAGGCACCGCAAATGCCGTTCGAAATGCCCGGCGGCGCGCAGATGGGGATGATCAACCTTGGCGACATGATGGGCAAGGCGTTCGGCCAGTCCCCGCTCAAGCGCCGCAAGCTCGGTGTTCCCGCCGCGTGGGAAAAGCTGGTGGAGGAAGAGGCCGACAAGCGGCTCGACCAGGACGAAGTGTCGCGCGCGGCTTTGGCGGACGCCGAGGCGAATGGCATCGTTTTCCTCGACGAAATCGACAAGATCGCGGTCAGCGACGTGCGCGGCGGCTCGGTCAGCCGCGAAGGCGTCCAGCGCGATCTGCTGCCGCTGATCGAGGGCACGACGGTTGCGACCAAATATGGCCCGATGAAGACCGACCATATCCTGTTCATCGCGAGCGGAGCCTTCCATGTCGCCAAGCCCAGCGACCTGCTGCCCGAACTCCAGGGCCGCCTGCCGATCCGTGTCGAGCTAAAGGCCCTGACCGAGGCCGATTTCGTCGCGATCCTGTCGGACACCAAGGCATCGCTGACGACCCAGTATAAGGCACTGCTCGCCACCGAAGGCGTGACGGTCGAGATCACCGACGACGGCATCCGCGCGGTCGCGAAGATCGCTGCCGAAGTGAATGCCGAGATCGAGAATATCGGCGCGCGCCGCTTGCAGACGGTCATGGAAAAGCTGCTCGAAAGCGTCAGCTTCGAAGCCGAAGACCGGCGCGGCGAAACGGTGGTGGTCGACGCCGCCTATGTCGAACGCGAACTGGCGAGCATCGCGCGGAACACCGACCTCAGCCGGTTTGTGCTTTAGGATGGGCAGATCAATGCGCAGCTTGATCGTTTCGGTTGCCGCAGGGGCGATGATGCTGAACCCCGTCGCCGTCGGCGCGACGCAGACCCGCGATGAACAGCGCGTGCTCGATCTCGATCAGACCTGGGCTGATGCCGAAGTCGCGCACGATGCCACTGCCTTGCGTCGCATTCTCGACCCGCGCTTCGTCGCGACCTTTGGCAGCGCAGCGCCCGTCGATCGCGAGGGGTTCATCCGCGCCGTGCTTGCGGTGCCACGCGACCCGACGTTGGTGCAACAATTGGGCGAGCGGGTGGCGCGCGTTGATCACGACACCGCGCTGGTGACCGAGACGGCGACGGTCGGCAGCGGCGCGGAGACGTTGCGCCAAGTGACGGTCTATCGGCTGACCGTGGTCTATGTCCGGCGCGGCGACGGCTGGCGGGCAATTGCGGTGCATTCGGCAATCGTGCCCGCGACGCGCTGATTTTGCGCAGCGCGGCTATGGCTTCGGCGCCGTCTTCACCTTGTCGTACGGCGTGAAGCTTCCCAGGATGCAATAGGCGGACGGGAACCCCGAATTGCGGTTGATCACCTGAAACCGGTCGAACTTGCAGATCTGGTTGCCGTAGCTCTCAATCACCAATATGTCGTTTTCGCGCAACACCGTGCATTTGTCGGCCATCTCGTTGCGCCAGACGCGCGCGCCCGACTGGCGATAGAGGATGTTGCGATTGTCGATGATCTCCGGGCCGTTGACGCGGCTGGCGGAGATGCAGTTTTCGGGTTTGCCTGCCACGCGCCCCGCCAGCGCCTTGGCGAGTTCGGGCGAAAGAGTCACCGCATCGCGCGCCATCACCGTGGTCCCACCGGCGAGCGCAGCGGCGGCCAGCGCGACAAACCAGCGCGCCATCACTGCGTCTTTCGATAGGGAATGAAATCGCCGAACGCGCAGCCCCCGGTTATGTTCTGGCTGATCGCGTCATAGGTGGTTGCGATCTGGCCGCGACACAACTGGCTCTGATAATTTTGCGTAAGCAGCACGTCGCCGCGCTCAACGCCGGTGCAGCCGGTGGTGTCGTTGCGATAGATGACGCGGCGGTTCTCCGAATAGAGCAACGTGTCGCCCACCCCTTGCGTCCGAAACTGGCGCGTGAACTGCGGCAGGCAGGATTGCGGCGGGCCGGGTGTATAGCCCTTCAGCAGCCGGGCGAGCTTGACCTCGTCGGCAGTCTTTCGATCGGCGACGGCGGCCGTTTGGCGAGGCGTTTCGGCGCACCCCATGGCGAAGAGCAGGGGAATGAGGACAAGACGACGCATTGCTGGCTCCTCACGCAAACCATCCCGGGCCACGGCTCATAGTGCATTCAGCCGTGAAAATCATCCCTTGCTTGTCGCAACTGCGCGAACGCGTCGATGCCTTCAGCGCGCACGAAGACATTGCTCGCGCGTTCGATACCGATTCTGGTCGACGCCGCTTATGTCGACCGCAAACTCGCCAGCATCGAGCGCAATACCGACCTCAGCCGGTTCGTGCTTTAAGACTTCGGCGCGGGCTTAACTTTGTCATAAGGCGGGAAGTCCCCCCAGATGCAATAGGCTGAGGGGATGCCCGAATTTCGGTTCACGACGCGGAAGCGGTCATATTTGCAGATCTGATCGCCATAGGATTCGATCACCAATATGTCGTTGTCGCGCAGGGCCGGGCATCTGTCGGTGAGCTGGTTGCGCCTGATCCGCGTACCCGATTGACGGTAGATAATGTTGTACGTGTCGATGATCTCGGGCCCGTTGACCCGGCTCCCGGTGATGCAGTTTTCGGGCTTGCCCGGCACCCGGCACCCGGCACCCGGCACCCGGCCTTCGGGCGCCTTCGCAAGATCCGGCGGCAACTGCTCGCTGTCCTGCGCCAAGGCGCTCCCAGCTCCGGCGAGCGCAATGGCGGCGAGCGCGATCCGCAACCCGGCTATTGGGGGTTCTTTCGATAAGGCACGAAGTCGCCGAGCGCGCAGCTGCTCGACTGGAAACCGGTGAACGTGTCGACGGTGGTCGCAATCTGGCCGCGGCATAATCGCGTCGAATAATTGCTCGTTATGAGTGCATCGCCGCGCGCAACGCCCGAACAGCCGTTGGTGTCGTTGCGATAGATAACATCGCGGTTGGCGCTGTACAGCAACGTGTTGCCGACACCTTCGGTATGATATTGCGTGCTCTGGGCTGGCAGGCAGCTCTGGGCAGGACCTGGGGTATAGCCGTGCAGCAGCCGGGCGAGCTTGGTTTCGTCGGCGACTTTTCGATCAGTAAGGATGGCCGCTTCGCGGGGCGTTGCTGCACAGCCCGTGGCGAACAGCATCGCGATGAGGACAAGACGGTGCATGGCGATCTCCTTACGCAGCCAAAGCCCCACACGTCCTAATATCGCATTCAGCCGCGAAAATCATCCTTTTCCTGACGCAACCGCGCGAATTCCTCGACCGAACCCGCCCGCAGAAACGGATTGGTGGTGCGCTCGATGCCGATCGTGGTGGGAACGGTCGCCCGCCCCGCCGCGCGGGCGCTGCGGACATCGTCCATCCGCGTTGCGAGCGCCTGATTGTCCGCATCGACGCTCAGCGCGAAGCGGCCGTTCGACTCGGTATATTCATGCGCGCAATAAATGGCGGTCGCATCGGGCAGCGCGGCATAGCGCTGCATGTTCGCGAACATCTGCGCCGCCGTCCCTTCGAACAAGCGGCCGCAGCCCATTGCGAAGATCGTGTCGCCGACGAAGATCGCCGCATCATCGGCGAACAAATAGCTGATGTGGCCCGCAGTATGCGCCGGCGTCTCCATCACCACGGCCTGGTGCGCACCGAGCGTCACGACATCGCCCTCAGCGACGAGCCGGTCGGCGGTCGGAATGCGCGCCGCCTCACCGGCCGGGGCGATCACCGGGACCCCATGCGCCGCCTTCAACGCGGCATTGCCGCCGGTGTGATCGGGGTGCCAGTGCGTGTTCCAGATCGCGCTCAGCCGCCAGCCGCGCGCCGCCAGCACGGCCTCGACCGGCGCGGCCTCGGCGGGATCGACGACCATTGTCTCGCCCGATGCGTCGTCATGCACCAGCCAGATATAATTGTCGCTCAGCGCGGGAATGCGGACGATTTCCAGCGCCATTACCAATGCCCCGTGTTGGGCATCGATGCCCAGGGTTCCTGCGGCGGCAGATGTCCGTCCTGAAGCAATTCGATCGAGATGTTATCGGGCGAGCGCACGAACGCCATATGGCCGTCGCGCGGCGGGCGGTTGATCGTCACGCCTGCGTCCATCAGCCGCTGGCAGGTGTCGTAGACATTGTCGACGCGGTAGGCGAGATGGCCGAAATTGCGGCCCTCGCCATAGACTTCAGCCTCACCGTCGACCGGCGGCCAGTTGTACGTCAGCTCAACCTGCGCGGCTTCGTCACCGGGCGCGGCGAGAAAGACCAGCGTGAAGCGGCCCTGTTCGCTGTCGAAGCGGCGCTGCTCCTTCAGTCCCAGCAGCTCGAAGAATTTGACCGTCGCATCGGGATCGCTGACCCGAATCATCGTGTGGAGATATTTCATGCGCGCTCCTTGCACCCGGTGCGCGGGAGATAGAATAGGGCGCCGCGAAGCGCCAGTCGCTATTGCTTGGGCTGTTCCTCAAATTGCTTCAGCGCCGCGCGCGCTTGGGCCGCAGCTTCGCTATCGGGGGCGAGCCGGACGGCTTCGCTCCACGCGCCGTGCGCGCCATCGGCGTCACCACTCGCCGCCGCGATATTGCCGATTTCGAGCATCACCGACGCATCGTCGCGCGCCAGATCGAACGCGCGGGCAATGTCGGCGCGCGCGCGCGGCAAATCCTGCGTGCGCCTTGCGAGCGTCGCCGAGGCAAGCCAGACGAGCGGATCGGCGCCCGCCAGTTTCTGGGCACGGTCGAGATCGGCGCGTGCACCGTCGAGGTCGCCGAGCAGCACCAGCGCGCGCGCGCGATCGAAGCTTGCCTCGCCGCGCTGGAGCCCGGTTAGCGTCGCGGTGGCCAGCGCCGCGTCGAGCGCGCTGCGGGCCTTGGCGGGGTCGCCTTGCGCGAGCCGGGCGTTGCCCGACTGCGCCCAATAATGCGCCGCGCGCGAATCATGCGCGACTTCAGCATCTTGCGCGGCACCCGCGAATTCGTCCGCAGCCGCCAGCCAGCGCCGCTGATTGGCATAGGCAATGCCCAGGCACTGGCGCGCGAAATAGCCACCACCAGCAATGCGCCACTGCGTCGCATCGGCCTCGCCCGCTTTCGGGTCCGATGTCGCCAGATCGACGCAGCGATCATAACGCGCTTCGGAGCCATCCGGGGCGGCCGCGGCAGGGGGTGGCGGCGCGGGCGTCGGCGCCACCGGGCCGGTGGTCTGCGCGAGCAGCAGGGCGAACAGGGCAGTCATGCGACAAGCTCCTCGATGGTGCGCAGTATCAGCGCGATGTCGCGGTCGCGCGACAGCCGGTGGTCACCATCCTTGACGAGCAGCGTCTGCACATCGGCTGAACGCAGCAGTTCGGCAAGCCGCACGCTGCGTAGATACGGCACATCGGGGTCAAGCATGCCGTGGATCAGCCGCACCGGCACATCAATCGCGATCGTGCCCGACATCAGCCGGTGCGCTTCGCCTGACGCCCAAAAGGGGCGCGTATAGAGTGTCGGCGCCGGGCCATAGGGATTGGGCCGCTCGAGCCGCCCTTCAGACAGGATCACCATCTTCTCGTCAGTGGTGAAGCCCCAGTCAGTGAAGTCGGGCGCCGCCGCGATGCCGACCAGCGCCGCGACGCGCTCGGGCCGCGCCAGCGCTGCCAGCAGCATCAGCCAACCGCCCATCGATGATCCGACCAGCACCACCGGTCCGGTCACCAGATCGATCATCGCCAGCACATCATCGCGCCAGTCGACCAGCCGCTGGTCGGCAAAGTCGCCCGCACTCTTGCCGCAGCCGCCATAGTCGAAACGCAGGCAAGCGCGGCCCTGCGTCTGCGCCCAGGCTTCGATCGCCAGTGCCTTGGCGCCGGTCATGTCGCTGGCATAGCCGGGCAGGAAGAGGATCGTCGGCCAGCGGCCGGGCGTCAGATGATAGACCGGGGCGGGGCGGGGCGTGTCGCTCATGCCCCGCTCCATAGGCGCGATGGCCAGGCGATAGAAGCGCGCGGGTCAGCGTCCGGCGAGGAATTCCTTCACCGCATCGGCAAAAGCCGTCGGCTGGTCGAGCATGATGAAATGCCAGCTGTCGGCAATCGGCACCAGCTTGGCGGGCGATCCGGCATAGCCGCCTTCCCAGATGACCTTCGCCTGCGGCCCCGCGCCGGTCGCATACAGCACCGTGAAGGGTTTGGCGGTGATTTTGGCGAGTTCGGGGCGCAGATCGGTGGTCATCACTTCATACAACGCTTGGCCCGTAACGGCAGGTGCGGCTTTCGCGCTCCAGTTTGCCACCTTGATCCGGCCCTCGGCCTTGATTGACCAGATGCCGCCTGGATCGCTCGTGACCGGCGCGGTCGACGGGGGCGCCGCGATCGTTTTGGCGCGGGCTTGTTCGGCAAAGGGGCGCGCAGCGTCGACCGTCGCCGTCGGGCCATAGATCAGGCTGAAGAAGGGCAGCGCGTCGACGACCATGACGCAGCCGGTCGCCGCCGGGTAGCGCGCGCCCATCATCATCGCGAGCAAGCCGCCCATCGAATGGCCGATGATCGCCGGCTTCTCGATCTTGTGCTTGGCGATGTAGCTGTTGAGATCAGCGGCGATCCCGTCGAGCACGCCCGGCTTCGCATTCTCGCCCGGATCATCGCCGCCAAAGCCATTGACCTGTACCAGATACACGCGGTGCGTCTTGGCGAGTTCGGGCGCGACGCCGTCCCACACCGCGCGCGGACTGGCGAGGCCGGGGATCAGGATCACCGCCGGGCCGCTCGCCCCGAGCGTGGTGACGGAAATATGCGCAAGTCGTTCCTCGGCGGGCGCGGCCTGGCACGAGGCGCTGGTCGGATGGAGGAGCGCAATCGGCGCCAGCACCGCCAGGGCAAAATTCAACGCAAACCGGTTCATATCAGGCCTCTTTCGACGGGCTGGTGAAAATCTCTTCGATGGCGAGCCCGAACAGCTCGGCAATGCGGAAGGCGAGCGGGAGCGAGGGGTCATAGCGCCCCGTCTCGATCGCGTTGACGCTCTGGCGCGACACCTCGAGCCGGTCGGCCAAGTCGCCCTGGCTCCAGCCGCGCGCGGCGCGCAGCTCGCGCAAACTGTTCTTCACGCGGCACGCGGCGGGAAGAAGCGGTTGACGACGCTGCCAACCCCCAGCCCGCCGAACCACAGCACCGCGATGTAGAAGGATTCGACGTGACCCACGACCTCGAAGCTTTCCATAAAGCCCCAGATGGTCGCGATGCTGAGCGCAAAGCCCGTGGCGACCAGCGTCTTTCGCACTTCCATCATGCGGATGTATTCGTCGCTTTCCTCGATCAGGTAGCGCGCGATGGCGGCGAACATGCCGATGATCGGCAGCGCGGGCAGCATCGAAACGATCACCGCGACGGCGCCCGACACGAGGCGATGGTTGAACACGTAAATCGCTGCAAACAGCGTGACGGCATAGACCGCGCTGAGCGCGAAGATGGTTCGGTTGTAGCGCTTGATCGCGCGCTTCACGGACATAGTGAGCGTTCCTTCGACTCTGTGAAGGAAGCTTTACAGTAAGGGTCACTTGTCAGTCAAGCGACCTTGTCAGGCGTCGCGTCAGATGATGTATTCGACCGTCTTCATCTGCGCGGTCGCCGCGCGCTTTGCCGCCCGTTTGGCGACGAGTTTGGCGTGCAGCCCCTCGATCGTGCGGCTGCCGGTGGTCTGGAACGCGAAGGGCAAGAAGCCGTGGATGACCGCGCCAATCCCGCCCGCGATCATCGCCAGCCCAAAGCTCGTCGCGACGCCGAAATGCTCGGTGAAGCTCTCGCCGACCGAGGCGGGGTGATCGAGGAACAGGCGACGGATCATGGCGGCTACTCGTGGTTGGAGGACATCGTTCACCGCTACAGCAAAAGCGGTGTTCCGGGAATCACCCTTGAACCGTTCGTGCTGAGCTTGTCGGGCCGAAGGCGGGCGTAGCCCAACCACCTCCTTCTTCCTCGACCGACTGTCAAAAGAAGGACAGCCCTTCGACAAGCTCAGGGCGAACGGCAGACTGGTTTCAAGCGCGCGTCGCCAGCCCCGCGAGCATCTCGGCAGCGAGCAGGCTGAGCGTGTCGTCGCGCGCGCCCATCACGACGATGCGGTCGCCGGGGCGGGCTGCGGCGACGAGGGCGGCTGCGGCTTCGGCGCGGTCGGCGATGTAACGGACAGGGCCGCCGCGTGCGATCAGGTCCGCAACGATATCGGCGCTGGTTACCTCGCGCGCGACGGTGCCGCCCTGATAGACCGGATCGGGCAGCACCAGCAGATCGCCGTCCCGCAGCCGGTCGGCCAAACTGTCGACCAGCGGCGCCCGCATGACTTTCAACGGGCCATAGCCATGCGGCTGGAACAGGATCAGCAGCCGCCCGGGAAAGGCATGCAGCGTGTCGAGCGTTGCGGCGATCTTGTCGGGGTTATGGCCGAAATCGTCGATCACCGCGACGCCGCCCGCTTCGCCGACCAGATCGAAGCGGCGCTTCAATCCCTTGAACCCGGCGATCGCTTCGACCGCATCGGCGAGCGGTATGCCAATCGCGCGGACCGCGCCGATTGCGGCGAGCGCATTGGCGACATTGTGGCGGCCTGGCACGTGCAGCGCGACCCGGACCGGCACGGCGCCGCCTTCGCTCAGATCGAAGGTCACCGCGAACGGGGCTTCGACGAGATTGCTGGCAGTTAGATCGGCGGCGGAGTCGATCGCCACAGTCATCCGGCGTTCGACGGGCAGCGCTTCCGCCAGCGCCGCCGCTTCGGCATCGGCGATGTTGATCACGGCCGTGTCGGCGCGACCGATGAAATCGCCGAACAGCACGCGCAATTCCTCGAGCGATTTGTGGTCGAGGCTCACATTATTGAGCACCGCAATCGTCGGCCGATAAAGCGCAATCGAGCCATCGCTTTCGTCGACTTCGCTGACGAAAACATCTCCCTCGCCGACCAGCGCACTCGCGAACGGCGCTTCAGGCCGCGCGAAATTCTTCATCACTGCGCCGTTCATCACCGTCGGTTCGCGGTCGAGGCTGTGGAGCATCCAGCCGATCATGCCGGTGACGGTCGATTTGCCGCTCGTCCCCGCAACCCCAATCGACAGCCGCGCCTTGTTGAACAAATCGCTCAGCAATTCGGCCCGGCTCAGCCGCTGTGCCCCAACGCGCTCGGCGGCGACCATATCGGGCACCGTCGCCTCGATCGCGGCGGAGGCGACCACGATCTGCCCGGGCGAGGTGATCCCGCTGCCATCCTGCGGGTGCAGCGCGATGCCGAGCGCTTCGAGCGCGGCGAACTTGGCGGGCACGCGCCCCTGATCGAGGCTGCGATCCGATCCCGCGACCGTCGCGCCTTGCCCCGCGAGGATCATCGCCAGCGGCATCATGCCCGATCCGCCGATGCCGACGAAGAAGTAGGATTTGCTAGAGCCCATGCCCCGGGGCTATCGCGATAATCGCAGGCAGGAGCAAGTATGCGGATTGGGCCAAGATGCGGATTGGGATAGTCGCCCCGGCGCGACCGATCGACCAGAGCGTCGCGGCGCAGGTGCAGGCCATCGCCGCCACCTGTCCCGGCGTCGAGCTCGTCGTCTCGCCGCAATGCTTCCTGAGCGAAGGCCATTTCGCTGGCCCCGACGCCGTGCGCGCCGAAGCCTTTGTCGCGATGGCGAATGACCCTGCGATCGACGCGATCTGGTGCGCGCGCGGCGGCTATGGCTCGAACCGCATCCTCCACATGATCGCCGATCGGCTGGGGCCGACGGCGGGGCGCAAAACCTATCTCGGCTATTCCGATTTCGGCTTCATGCTCGGGGCGCTTTATGCCCGGCGCATCGGGCGGCAGGTGCATGCGCCGATGCCGATCGACATCAACCGCGACGGCGGCGAGGCAGCCGTGCGGCGCACGCTCGGTTGGCTCACCGGCGACCACAGCGGGCTTGAGCCCGGGCTGGCCGGTCGACCGGCAGCGGCATTCAACCTGTCGATCATCTCCGCGCTGGTCGGGACGCCGTGGCTCCCCGATCTCGCCGATCATGTGCTGCTGATCGAGGATGTGTCCGAGCCGCTCTACCGGATCGACCGGATGCTGTTCCAGCTCGCGCAGGCGACGCAGTTGAAGGGGCTGGCGGGCATCCGGCTCGGGCGGATCAGCGACGTCCAGCCCAATGATCCGCCCTGGGGCGAAGCGCTGTCGGTGATGCTGCCGCGCTGGTGCGCCGAGCTCGGCGTGCCGTTTCTGGGTGAGGCTGACATCGGCCATGATGTCGGTAACAAGATCGTGCCGTTCGGGCTGGGCTGATCCGCGCCTCAGGCGAGCGCGTCGGCAACGCGGGCGCACAGCATCGGCAAGATATCGGCTTCGAACCAAGGATTGCGCCGCATCCATCCCGTGCTGCGCCAGCTCGGGTGCGGCAGCGACACTATGCCCTCGCCCGCGTCGCGCTGCTGCTGGACGCGGTCGGTCAGCGACTCGGCCTTGGCGCGCGCATAAGCGGCTTGCGCATATTGCCCGACCAGCAAAGTCAGCCGGATCGCGGGCACTTCGGCGCGCAGCCGCGCATGCCATGTCGGCGCGCATTCGGGGCGCGGCGGCGCGTCACCCGCCCCCGCCACCTTGCCCGGATAGCAGAAACCCATCGGCATCAGTGCAATCCGCGCGGGATCATAAAAGGCGTCGCGATCAATCCCGGTCCATTCGCGCAGCCGGTCCCCGCTCGGATCATCCCACGGCACCCCCGATGCGTGCACGGCCGTTCCCGGCGCCTGCCCGATGATCAGCACGCGCGCGGTCGCGCTCGCCTGCACAATCGGCCGCGGCCCAAGCGGGAGTTGCTCCGCGCAGAGCGTGCACGCGCGAATCTCGTGAAGCAGGTCGGGCAGCGCGGGGTTCAGACTCATGCCATTACCATAGCGTGTCCGCTCGGCGCGACGCGATAGTTTTCGCGCTACATCACAGCCTGAGGGCCGAAGGCGGATGCAGCCCAACCTGCGCACCAACATGCGGGCCGAGGATGTGACCGAACGCGCGACCTCGCGCTCAAGGCCTCGGGCTGCGACAGCGCCACGGTGCTGCCCAAGCCACGCGCCTGCCCCGGCGAAGGCCGGGGTCGGGCGTCGCCGGGCCTATGGGTCGATCCGGCGACGGGCAAGGGGGTGGCGTTTAGCACGACGGCGGTGGCCGACGACGCGCGGGTCGGGCGATCTGCCTATACGGTGCGGGAAGAAGTGATCATCATTCAACTATTGGCGCAAGGCCAAGCACGAGTCAGGAGCTTTCCAGTTCGGCGAGCCGCGCCAAAATCTTGGGTTCCAACTGGTATATGT
>JAIETY010000179.1 GCA_019744885.1 Sphingomonas sp. | reverse complement strand
AGCGACAGCGCCCGCGTATAGTCGCGCTCTTCGGGCAGCACGTCAGGGATGGTCGCCTGGAATGTCGGTGTAAACGCCGCCGACGCCGACTGTAGCACGAAGATCAGGACATAGACCTCCCAGACCTGCGTGACGAACGGCAGGCACAGCGCGACGGCAGCACGGATCATGTCCATCGCGACGAGCAGCGCGCGGCGCGGCACTTTGTTGGCGAAGGCACCGGCGATCGGCGCGACACCGACATAGGCGATCATCTTGATCGCGAGCGCGGTGCCCAACACAGCGCCCGCGTCACCGCCTGCGATGTCATAGGCCAGCAGACCAAGCGCGACCGTCGCCAGCCCCGTCCCGATCAGCGCAATGATCTGCGCGAGGAATAGGTGGCGATAGGTGCGATTGGCGAGGACTGCGAGCATGGCGCCCCTATCCCCTGATTCTGGCCGCCTGTCTATCCCCCATGGGGGATATGATGGACACGTCCGTCATGACGTGTCAGGAACTCAAAATGGCCCATACAGCGCAAACCAGCCACCCCGCGATAGTCAAGCGCCTTAACCGGGCGACCGGCCACCTTCGCAGCATCGTAACCATGATCGAGGAGCAACGCCCCTGCGTCGACATCGCCCAGCAGCTGCAGGCGGTCGAGAATGCGATCGCCAGCGCGAAGCGTGCGCTGATCAACGATCATATTGACCATTGCCTCGTCCACGCCGAGGAAGGCGAAGGCCCGCAGCAGGCGATCGAGCAATTTCGAGCAATATCAAAATATTGGTAGTGTTCGGTTGCTATCCATTTCGACGCGACCTCAGCCCATCAATTCCTCAAGGAGCAGCAGTCCGAGGAACCCGACGAAGAACATCGCGCTAATGAGCGGGCTGTCCGGTTTGGCATGGGCCTCGACGAGCAGTTCCTCGGTCACGAGATACAGCAGCGCGATCAGCCCGAAGCTGAGGAACCCGTCGATCACCGCGAGCGGGAAGCTGGCGACGGGTGTGGCCAGGACGACGCCGAGGGGCAGCAGCAGTCCGAGCCCGCCGGTGATCGCCACGATCTTTATCTTGGAGCGCACGGTCGCGCCCAGTTCCTCGGTCACGGTGACGCCGAGGAACAAGATCTCCAGCGTCAGGGCGATGGTAAGCAACAGCCCGGCCTTCGCCCCGGCGATGAACGCCAGGCCGAGCACCAGGCCATCGATCAGTATGTCGGTGCCGACCGCGCCGAGCATTCCCAGCGGCCCCTCGAAGCGCTCCTCTAGCGTTTTGAGCGAAAGCATGGCCACCACGCCTGCCGCGCCCCCGATCAGCGTCGCCGCCGGGGATCCGCCGTGCACGACCTGCGGCAGTATCTCGGCTGCAGCCGCCGCGAACACGACGCCCGCCGCGAGATGCTGGATCGCGCTGGAGAGTGCGGGGCCCGGCGGACGCAGCACGGCGACGATCGCTCCGACGAGGACGGCGATCAACGGGAATACGGTGTAGGTCAGAGCCAGCATAGGTTTCCTTAGGGTGCGTTTTCAAGGTCGGCCTAGCGTGTGACGCTCCGATGACGTTCCTGTCCGCTCTTTCATTCGGCGCCGGGGTGCCGCAGGCCCCACCATGACGGCCGTGCGAACATCCGCCATGGCTGGCGCGACGACGGAAGCTGGAGGCGCAGTTGCTGCGCACGCCCCCGGATGCCGTCGACCGTTCGACCCATGCCCTTCGCGATTGCGCCTGGCGGTTGCCTGGCGACAACCCGCCGGCGGAGCTCGTCGTCGTTCTCGGCCGTCCAGGACTTGCGACTGTTCGGTGGTCGGGTGAATGCGCCTTCGTCCATCGCCTCAGACCAGGTGGTCGGGTTCTAGCGGGCAGTCCGCGTCAGGGTCGGTCTCGATCTGGATCGTCGCGTGGTCGATGCCGAACCGTTCCTTGAGCGACTTCACGATCTCGACGGTAAAGGCGTCGCCCGGATAGCCCTCGGGCACCAGCAGATGGACGGTCAGGGCCGTTTCCGTCGTGCTCATCGGCCATACGTGAAGGTCGTGCACGCCCTTCACGCCGCGCTGCTTGCGCAGGAACGCACCGATCCTGGCGGGATCGACGCCCGGAGGCGCCGCCTGCAGGCTCATGTTGACCGAATCCCGCAGCAGGCCCCAGGTCCCGACCGCGACCACGACGACGATGACGAGACTGGTGACCGGATCGATCCAGGTGCGGCCGGTCAGCACGATCGCCAGCCCGGCAAGCACGACGCCAGCCGACACGCCGGCGTCAGCGGCCATGTGGAGGAACGCGGCGCGGATGTTCAGATCGCCTTTGCGACCGCTCATGAACAGCAACGCGGTAACGCCGTTGATCACGATGCCGATCGCGGCGACGATCATGACCGTGGTGCCGGCGACCGGGCTCGGCTCGGCGAACCGTCGCACCGCCTCGACCGCGATCACGCCGATCGCCACGAGCAGCAGCAGGGCGTTGAGCAGTGCGGCCAGGATCGAAGAACTTCGCAGCCCGTAGGTATAGCGCCCTTTCGGCGTGCGTTTCGCAAGCGTCGCCGCTCCCCACGCGATGAGCAGGCCGAGGACGTCGCTCAGGTTGTGGCCGGCGTCGGCGAGCAACGCGACCGATCCGGCGATCAGGCCATAGGTCGCCTCGACGACGACGAAGCCGATGTTGAGCGCGGTGCCGATCGCGAACGCCCTGCCGAAGCTGGCGGGCGCGTGGCTGTGACCGTGACCGCCATGGCCACTGTCGCTACCTCCATCGTGATCGTGCCCGGCATGATCGTCGTGATCGGGATCAAGCATGTCGTTCGTCCCGCCGCTCGAGCTCATCGTTCGCTCCCCATCATGTTGTCGCCGCCAAGTATCTCGACCGCCTCGAGCGTGATCAGGCCGATACCCGATATGTCGGCCAGTTCGGCGACGAACGCGCGAAGGCGCGCATCGTCGTCAACGATCTCGATCACGAGGGACTGGTCGTCCTCCAGGAAGTGCTTGCGATGCTGATGCGCCGACCGGCCGAAGCCGAACAGGGCCTTCAGCACCGTTGCGCCCGCCATCTTCGCGTCGCGCGCACGCGATGCGACCACCTCGAACACTTTGCGGTCGCCGAAATAGGCGGCCTCGTCGGTGTAGATGCGCAATAGCTTCATGCCGTTTCCCATCATCCCTCTCCCGTCGCTGGAGCCATCTCTCCGCCGTGGCTTTTCGGATTTCCCCTGCGCCGCTCGTGCCAGCGCTCGCCCAGGCCGAGCACGACCTGGGTGATGGCGGGAAGGACGAGCAGCGTGAGGATCGTTGCTGCGATCAGGCCGCCGATGACGACCACCGCGAGCGGCTTCTGGACCTCGGCGCCGGTGCCGTGTGCGAGCGCCATCGGCACGAAGCCGATCGCAGGCACGAAGCCCGTCATGATGACCGGCCGCACCTTCTCGAACGTCCCCTCGACGATGGCGCGGCTGAGTTCGACGCCGTCCTCGAGCCGCTCGCGGATGGCGCTCATCACGACCAGCCCGTTGAGCACGGCGACACCCGCCAGGCAGATGAACCCGACCGCGGCCGACACCGAAAAGGCGATTCCGGTTATGAGCAGCGTGAACACGCCACCGGCGAGGCCCAGTGGCACTGCCGCGAACACGGCGAAAGCCCGTCCGAGCCCGCCGAGCGCCAGGTAGAGCAGCGCGAAGATCGCGGCAAAGCAGATCGGCACGACGATCGCCAGCCGGTCGGACGCAGCCTGCAGGTTCTGGAACTGCCCGCCCCATTCGAGGAACGAGCCGGTCGGCAGCGCGACCTTGCCCACCGTCGGCATCGCTTCCGCCACGAACGATCCTACGTCGCGCCCGCGCACGTTCGCCTGGATCACCACGCGACGCTTTCCGTTCTCACGACTGATCTGATTGAGACCCTCGCTGAAGCGGAACTGCGCGACCTGAGACAGCGGCACCGAACCGCGGCGCTCGGTCGCCTCGGGTGGTAGCAGCACGGGCAGGTTGCGCAGCGCGTCGAGGTTGTCGCGCGTTTCCATCGGCACGCGTACTTGCACGCCGAAACGCCGGTCGCCCTCGAACACGAGGCCGGCCTCGCGGCCGCCCATCGCCGCGGCTACGGTATCGGCCACCTCCTCGACCGTCAGCCCGTATCGGGCGATGGCCGCCCGGTCGAAGCGGACGTCAAGCGTCGGCGAGCCGCTCGTCTGCTCGGCCTTGACGTCGGCCGCGCCGCGGATCGCCTGCAGCGCCTTCACGATGTTGGCGGCGGCCGCGCTCATCTTGTCGAGGTCGTCGCCATAGAGCTTGATCGCGACATCGCCGCGCACCCCCGCGATCAGCTCGTTGAAGCGCAGCTGGATCGGCTGGCTGACCTCGAACGCGTTGCCGATCTGCGCGCCGGACTTTTTCTCGATCCGCTCGAGCACGTCGGCCTTGGTCTCTACCCCCGCAGGCCACTGGTCCTGCGGCTTGAGGATGACGAAGCCGTCCGAGATGTTGGACGGCATCGGATCGGTCGCGACCTCGGCGGTGCCGGTCTTGGAGAACATCAGCGCCACTTCCGGCAGGCTGGTGACGGCACGCTCAACACCTCGCTGCATCTTGAGCGACTGTTCCATCGACACCGATGGGACGCGGCTGGAGGCGAGCGCCACGTTCTTCTCGTCGAGCTGCGGGATGAATTCCTGTCCCAAAAACCCGAACGCTAGGATCGCGGCCGCGAAGTAGCCAAAGCCTGCCGCGATGAACGGCCAGGGCCGCGCCACCGCCATGTCGAGGACCGGCGCATACCGCTCTTTGATGCGGGCGACGATCCATACTTCCTTCTCGGCAACCTTGCCGCGGATGAGCAGCGCGACCATCGCCGGCACGAACGTCAGCGCCAGGACGAACGCGGCCGCCAGCGCCAGCATGATGGTGATGGCCATCGGCGAGAACGTCTTGCCTTCGACCCCGGTAAACATCAGCAACGGCGCGAAGGCGAGGAAGATGATGGCCTGACCGAATACGGTCGGCTTGATCATCTCCTGGCTCGCCCGCATCGTCTCCTCCAGGCGTTCACGTAGCGCGAGCAGCCTGCCCTCGCGATGTTGCCGTTCGGCCAGGCGTCGCAGGCAGTTCTCGATGATGATCACCGCGCCATCGACGATGAGGCCGAAGTCGAGCGCGCCAAGGCTCATCAGGTTGCCGGGCACCCCGAACGCGTTCATGCCCATCGCCATCATCAGGAACGAGAAGGGGATGATGAGCACGGCGATGATCGCCGCGCGCACGTTGCCGAGCAGCAGGAACAGCGCGGCGGCGACCAGCACGGCGCCCTCGGCAAGGTTCTTCTGCACCGTCCCGACGGTCGCGTTGACGAGCACCGAGCGGTCGAGCGTGGGCGTGACCTTGATACCGGGCGGCAGCGACTTCGTAACCTCGGCGATCTTGTCGCCCACACTGCGCGCGACGATGCGGCTGTTGCCGCCGATCAGCATCAGCGCGGTGCCGACCACCACTTCGTGACCGTTCATGCTGGCGGCACCCGTTCGGAGATCACCACCGATCCGCACCGTGGCGACATTCTTGACCGCGACGGGCACCCCGCCACGGGTCGCGATGATGGCATCGGCGATCTCGTCGATGTCCTTGATGCGCGCGTCGCCGCGCAAGAGGAAGGCTTCGCCGCCACGGTTGAAGTAGTTGGCGCCAACCGACAGGTTCGCCGATTCTAGCGCCTTGGCCAGTTCGGAATAGGAGACGCCGTAGCTGCCGAGCTTCACCGGATCGGGCTCGACGACATAGGTCTTCTCGTAGCCGCCAATCGAGTCGATGCCGGCGACGCCCTTGACCGTGCGCAGCTGCGGCCGAATGATCCAGTCCTGCACGGTACGCAGATAGGCCGAGCGAGACACGTCATCGGTCAGCCGGTCGCCTTCCGGCGTCAGGAAGCTGCCGTCCGATTGCCAGCCCGGCCGGCCGTTTACGACCTTGGCGCCCTTGCCGCCGGGGTTGGCGAAGTCGATCGCATACATGAACACCTCGCCAAGGCCCGTTGTGACCGGTCCGATCTGCGGCTGGACCCCGTCGGGCAGGCTGTCGCGCGCCTGCCCGATCCGTTCGCTCACCTGCTGGCGCGCGAAGTATAGGTCGGTCTTGTCGGTGAAGATGGCGCTGACTTGGCTGAACCCGTTGCGCGAGAGCGAGCGGGTTGTCTCCAGCCCGGAAATGCCCGCGAGCGCGGTCTCGATCGGGAAAGTGACCCGCTTTTCGATCTCAATGGGAGACAGCCCGCGCTCGACTGTGTTGATCTGGACCTGGTTGTTGGTGATGTCGGGGACGGCGTCGATCGGCAGCTTCGTGAGCTGCCAGACACCGACGCCCGCGACGACGAGGAAGAAGGCGACGACGGCCCAGCGCGCCCGGACGGACAGCGCCATGAGGTTGGCGATCATGGTCTATTCCTCCTCGCCGGCGGACTTGCCGAGCTCAGCCTTGAGCAGGAAGGCGTTGGTCGTCGCGACGACCTGACCAGGCTGCAGGCCGCTCACGATCTCGATCCGGCCGGCGCTGCGCTGACCCGTGGTGACCGGGCGGGCGCGGAAGCCCTGCGGCGTGCGCACGAACACGACGTCGCGACCGCCCAGTGACTGGACCGATTCCTCCGCGACCACGATCGCGGTCGAGCCACCGCCGCGGCTTGGCAGAATGCGGACGCGGACGGCGAGGCCCGGCGGCAGGCCTGCGGATGCCATGTCGATCACGGCCGTGGCGGCGCGCGTTTCGGTGTTGAGCGTCGGCGTGACCGCGCGGACGCGGCCATCGACCGTCCGTCCGTCGGGCAGTTCGATCACGGCCCGGTCGCCCGGTGCGAGGCGGGCGGCGTCGAGCGACCCGATCGCCGCTTCGATCTGCACTTCGCGCGGATCGGCGACGCGAAACAGCTCGGTCTCTGGCTGCACGAACGCGCCAAGCTTGGCGGTGATCGCGGTAACGCGCCCAGAGATCGGGCTGGCGACCATCACACCGCGGCCATCGGACGTGACCTTGGCCGCACCAGCGGTGGACCGCGCGCGCTGGGCTTCGGCCGCCGCCGTCGCGGCTTCGGCCTGTGCCTTTTCATAGTCGGCGCGCGACGAGACCTTTTGCTCGTAGAGGTAGCGCTCGCGCGCCAAGCCCTTTTGCGCCAGCGTGGACCGCGCGGCGGCGACCTTGATGTCCGACGCGAACTGCGCCGCATCGCGGCTTTCGACGATCGCGAGCGGCTCGCCGGCCCGCACCGGATCGCCCAGCCGCTTGAGCAGCCTGACGACCGCTCCCGCGGCGCGGGCGGTGACGATGGCTTCGCCGGTCGGCGACGCCGACACCGCCGCCTGGGCGACGATCTCGGCGGACAGTCCGCCGGAAGCGATGGTCTCGGTCGCGATGCCCGCCTCCTTGATGGCGGCAGCGTTCAGGATGACGGTCTCGGATGCCGGCTTCTCGGCCTCGGCCGGGGCTTCCGCCGAAGGCGCGGGAACGCCGGGTGCCGTCAGGCGCGCGGCCAGAAATCCTCCAGCGGACGCGACGAGCGCGACGGCGGCCGCGCCGCCGAAAAGGCGCTTGTTGGTATCGGTCATCGATAGTCTCCGGATGGGGTGGCCGAGGGCGCGGCGCTCGTCAGGCGGCGCAAGCGCGCGGTGGCGGTATGAAAGGCGATGAGCGCGTCGGTTGCTGTCGCACGGGTCTCGGACAGCGTACGCTCAGCGTCGAGCAGCTCGATCTGGTTGAACTTGCCCTGACCGTAACCGAGCCGGGCGATGCGGGCTGCTTCTTGCGCAGCGGCGAGCGCTGGACCGTTGGCTGCCCTCGCAGTGGCGGCGGCATTGGCAACGTCCGCCACGGCGCTGGCAATCGCCCGATCCGCATCGAGCCGGGCGAGCCTCAGTTGCGCCATGAGCTGGTCGCGTTCGGCCGTCGCCTGCCCGATGGCGGCGCGCCCATTGTTGAACAGCGGGATCGGTATCGACACGCCGACGACCGCAGCGGTGTCGCGCGACGCCTGTAGCCGACGGGCTCCCGCACTGAGCGTGATGTCCGGTACGCGGTTGGCACGCGCCAGGCGGATCTGGGCTTCCGCGGTCGCCAGGTCGGCGGCGGCGATGGCGAGCGCCAGCGTGCCGTCGGAACTCGGCGCGATCGTCGGGCCGAACCCGGCGACGCGGTCGAACCAGGCGGTGTCGAGCGGGCCGTTGACCGCACTACCGATAAGGCGGGACAGGTTCTGGCGCGCGACGTCGAGCGAGCGTTCTGCCCGCTCGACCGCGACATTCGCGTTGATCGAGATGACGTCGGCGCGCTGCTGGTCGATAGGCGACGCAGCGCCGACCGTCACCCGGTCTCGCGCGACGCGCAAACCTTCCGTCGCTATCGCGGCCTGCTGCTGCGCGACCAGCAGCCGTCGTTCCGCACCGAGTGCTTCGACATAGGTCTCTGCGACCTGAAGTTCGAGGTCGGCGAGCGCGACAAAGGCGCCGAGTTTGGCACGACCGACGCGCGTATCGGCGACCGCGACGCGGGCTGACCGCTTGCCGCCCGTCTCGATCGGCAGCGAGAAGCCGACGGTCGTTTCCGAGCCGGAAAGCCCCTTATAGGGACCGGTGCCGACGACGTTCTCGGCCTGCCCCTCGAACGTGGGGTTGGGGCGCAGACCGGCGACTGTGCGGCCCGCGGTCGTGGCGCGAATGGCGGCATCCGCGGCATCCATGCCGGGCGAACGCGCACGTGCCGACGCGATGGCGTCGTCAAGCGTAAGCGGCGCCTCGGTCGATGCGACCGGGGTCGTCTGCGCGGCGGCGGTGCCGACGCAGACGGTCGCGGCGAGCAACGCCGCGAGAGTTCGGGACATGATTGGTATTCTCCTGACATTCGCATGGATTCCCGCGCCTCAACGGCGGCGGGAGTGGCGAAGTCAGGCGATCGGCGGCCTCAGGTCGCGATTCCGCGCGAAGCCGGGAGGTAGCGCGAATGATGCGCGACGCTCAGGCAGCGTGAGAGAAGAGGGCAAGTCGGCCGCGAAGTCCAAGGCAGGAAGGGCCGCGCCGTGGTCGTGGCCCAAGCTGTGATGGTGCGGCGTCGCCTTGTCGGCATCACCGGGGACCTGGTCCGCGTCTCCAGCCGTATGGCCGGGCGGCGTACCATCGACCGACATAGCGATATTGCCCATCTCACCAGCATAGGCCGGTAGAGGCTGCGCTCCTGACGAAAATGTCAGAACCGGCATCAACGCTACGATGAGGGCGAACGGGCGGCGCATCTATAGCGTCCATAGACGATATGGCAGGTCCGTCAAAGATTTTGCCGTAGTTGAGGACAAAAACAGGATCTTTGTACGAAGATATCGATTCTGCCTGATCACAATTTAGTATGTTATTTCATAACACTGTTGAGGAGTTTTGACGAGTCATCGGATCGATGGTCTGATGTGGTTTCCGTTAGCTCTCTACTTGCCTGAATGAGGATCTGAAGACCGCCCGAGATGCCTAGTGCTGCCATGATACCTGCGACTGCTATGTCGGGCCACTGGGTGCCTGTACCGAGCACGCCAAGGGCCGCGCCGACAACGGCGAGGTTACCGATCGCGTCATTGCGTGAACAGATCCACACCGAGCGCATATTTGCGTCGCCGCCACGATAGCGAAAGAGCATCAGGGCGACAGTCCCGTTGGCCAAAAGAGCGAGCAGGCCAACCGCGCCCATCGTCTCGCCCTGCGGCACCCGGCTTCCAAACGCAGCTATGACCGTCGTGACGAGCACATAGAGTCCGAACGCAAGGATGGTGCCGCCCTTGACCAGCGCGGCGCGCGACCGCCATCGAAGCGCCAAACCGGCCACCCCGAGGCTGATGGCATAGTTCGCGGAATCGCCGAGGAAATCGAGGGCATCGGCCTGCAGCGACCTCGACCCCGACGCAATCCCGGCAAATATCTCGCCCGCGAACATCGCCAGATTGATCGCGAGCGCGACCCACAGCACTCGCCGCCAGCGGGGATCCGGCTTGGCGGGCGCGTCTGTCGGGCAACTGTTACAGACCATGATCAAGGGCTCGCATTTGCTTCATCGCGCGATCATGCACCCTCTAGCGACTGCAGGGTCAAGTGGCATCTGCGGGCAAGGTGTCATTCGCTGTCGAACCCGGTGCCGCGACATGGCGGCGATTCAGCATGAACCCTGCAACCACCGCGGCGAGCATTGCCAGCTGCACCGTCATCGACTGCCATGTCGGGAAGATCCCGAGCATGGTGATGCGCAGGCCGCCGGTCAGCGGCGCGATATCGATGATGCCGGCTTCTTGCAGCGCTGCCACGCCCTTGCCGGCCAGCACGACCGTCAGCGCCGCCATCAGCCAGGCACTGTACGAAAAGAACTTCCCGATCGGCAGGTCGCGGCTGTAACGCAGCATCGCCCAGGCAATCAGGCCCAGCAGGAAGACAGCCGATCCGGCGCCGGCGAGCAGCATGCCGCCATTCCCCTGTGTCCAGAGCGCGGCGTAGAACAGGATCGTCTCGAACACCTCGCGGTAGACGACGATGAAGGCGAGGCCGAACAGGAACCAGGCCGACTGACGCGACAGGGCGTGCGTCATCTTCTCCCGGATGTAGCGCTGCCACTGGTTGGCCTGTGCCTTGCCGTGCATCCAGATGCCCACGGACAGCAGGACGACGGCGGCGAACAGCGAGCCGAACCCTTCAGTCAATTCTCGGCTCGCGCCGCTGATCCCGATTGCATAGGTCGCCACTGCCCAGGTCAGACCGCCCGCGACAAGCGCGCCGATCCAGCCGCCATGGACATAGGGAAGCACTTCGGTTCGGCCCGCCTTGCGCAGAAAGGCGATCATCGCGACGACAATTAAAAGCGCCTCGAGTCCTTCGCGGAGCAGGATCGTGAATGCCCCGAGAAAGGTCGATGCGCTGCTCGCAGCATCTGGCGACAGTACCGTTTCGGCGTCGTCGAACAGTCCGTTCAGAACCTGTACGCGCGTCGCAACGTCGTCCACCGAACGCTTCTGTTGGAGCGCCGCGCGAAATTCGCCCATCGCGCCTTCGATGTGGCCCATCAGCGTTGCGTCTCGTGCGGTGAGCGTCGGCTCGACCGGCTCGAAGCCGTCGAGATAAGCGGAAAGCGCAAGCTCGCGTGCGGTGCGCGCGTCGCCTGACCGGTATGCCGCAAGACTCTGCGCCAGCTTGGCGCGAGCGAGCCTGAGCGATCCGGCTACGGGCTGCATCACTGCGTCCGGGTGCCGCCGGAGATAGGCCATCACCGCATCGGCCCTCGCCTCGCCGATCTGCCCGGCGAGCACCTGCGGCGTCAGCCCCGCAAGCGCCGCAAGACCGGAGATGCGCTGGCGGAGGGAGGCATCGCTCTGCCATATCCGCTTGCCTTCTGCAGCCGCGGCATCGGTGAACGCGAAACGTCCGGCATAGAACGCCAGCGCCCACCGATCCTCCGACGGCAGCGACGCAAAGCTCTGCATCGCCGTGCCATCGATGCCCTGTCCGATGACCTGATAAAGTGCGAACGCGCTGCGCTGGCGTGCCCGTACAATGTCGGTGAACGCGATCGGCGGCGTAGTAAGCTTCGCGGCGTCGGGTCCGCGTCCGTCTCCGCTCATCCCGTGGCAGCTGGCGCAATTCTGCGCGAACAGCGTGGCGCCGCGCGCCAGGTCCGGCGCACGAGCGGGCGCGAGCGGAATCGGGTAGGCCTTAAGCAGGTCAGCGGCCAGACCATGCGCCAAGCCAGCGACAGCTTCGGGGGCCGCCTTGGCGGCGATGACGGCCTTGAGACGCGTCGCGCCGGCGACGAGGCTCGCCTTGGCCGGTGATGGCGGCAACGCCGCAATCCGCTCGGCAACGGATATCGAGAATTCGGTCATCTCCGCGTATTCCGACGCGCTCTTGATCCGCCCATTGGCGACCGCGCCGCCATAGTCGACTGCCAGATAATCGAGCAGGCGCCACGCGGTCGGCACATCGGCGGTCTGCGCGTTGGCAATCCCGCCCATGAAGACGCAAAGCAATGCCGCGAGAAACGTCCAGAGGGGTCGGATCGCGCGCGGTGATTGGGCTCGGTGGGAGTTGGATCTTCGCATCCGCCCTTGATAAAGCCTCTAGCCGCTAGAGGGTCAAGTAGTTTTGCGAATTAGTTGCAATAGCGATCGATATCACCCCTCGGCAGTCTTGGGCTGCGAAATGTCGGGGCCGAGCGACTCGATGATCCGGCATTCGGAAATCGATCCGTGGCCGCACTGCACGATCAGGTTGCCGAGTTCTGCGCGCAGCGTCGTCAGGTCGGCGAGCTTGCGGTCAATCTCGGCCAGGTGCTCGCGAGCGATCAGGTCGACGGCAGAGCACGATATGTCCTTCTGGTCGGCAAGGCCGAGCAGCGCCTGGACCTGTTCAAGCGAGAAGCCGAGCGCGCGCGCACGCCGGATGAAGCTCAGCCGCGAAAGGTGCGCCGGTGAATAGGACCGGTAATTGCTGGCGGTGCGCTCGGGTGCCGCCAGCAGGCCAACAGATTCGTAATAGCGGATCGTCTCCACCTTGGTACCGGTGGCGGCGGCGAGCTTGCCGATGCTGAGCGATGGTTGCTGCATGGATCGCCGTCCTTTGGAACTTCTACCGTTTATAGGATTGGTCGCTAAAAATAGTCGAGCGGATCAACCGCCTGATTTTGGAGCTCGGGGTTCGCCCTGACAGCAAGGGTTCGCTCCGATGGGGGGGGGAACAAGTCCAAAAGGCTGGACGAAAGGCCGAAACTTGGATGTCGAAACGAAGTCATAAGCGTCCGGATCTGGGTCTTTTCTGCTGCATACGCCACCAGCGCACCATTTCAGTTCATGGGCCGGGGCGAATGATGACATTACGGTCCCCTGATCATTTCGTGGATACGCGCATCGAGTGCGTCTACCGCGAACGAACGAACGAACAACTTTCGCGTGGCGTCACCCAAGCAGCGGTCCGACGATCGCTGCCACGGTCGCGCTGGCCCGGCGCTGTCGCAGGACACGGCGATCGCGTCCGCCTTCTTCGTCGTCTCCGGGATCGGCGTCGAATTTCGCAAAGGCGACCGGACCATCCTTACGATAGCCCTCGGTCTTGTCATCATCGCAAAAATGCGTTGCGAGCAGGCCGAGCGCGGAGTGGATGGTTTCGCGGTGCCTGGTTTCCAGCGCGTTGCTGAAGGCGGCGATCGTTGCCTCTGTGCCGCCTTCGACATGGTTGAGGCAATAGACGAGGTCATGAGCATCCTTCGGCTCGAAGCGACTCTCGAACGCGAACGCCTTCAGGCAGGTGAAGCTCACGACGTCGGCGTATCGGACGGTTTCCGTGACCACGCCGTTGTCGCCGAGCAGTTCGGCGGTGATCTCGGCGCTCTCGTAGAAGTCGAACACCATGGAGGCATGCGGGATGTTGAGCGCCGAGACTTTACCTTTTGCGGGAAGCTCCTGGACCTTGCCGCCGGCACGTTCCGGATCATCTGCGAGGAATTCGAGGATCATGGTGGTGCCGGTTTCGAGCGTGGTCTTCCAGCGCCATGACTGTTTGCGGCCCTCATCATTTTCGGCGCGATCAAAGCCCATCATGCGGAGATTTTCTTCCAGCGTCCGATAGGCCTCCGTGTCGGCCAGGATCGCAAGGTCGACGACGACATCGACGTCGCCGGTGCCAGCATGCGCCGGCACTTCGGGCGGACGTGCACGCACGAGATAGCGCGGGGTGAGGCCGCCGACGAGGAACACCGAATCCTTCCACGGGCCAAGGCCCCGCAGGAGCGTGACCAGCACGCGCTCGCACGCTTCGGTGACGGCATTGTCATAGCCGCCAAAGGTCTTCGGCTTGCTCATCAGGGCTTGAGCCTTTCCGCGCGCAGATGCGCCGCCATCTCCTTGGATCGTCCCGACCCCTCGAGCAGATCGAGATAGACTTGCAGCACCGGCGCAAGCGCCACGCCGTCGATCCGCTCGCCCACCGTAACGTCGCCGCGCGAGCGTGTCTCCATAACGCCGAGATTCCATCCCTCGCTGACTGGCCGGGCGTCCAGAAGGTCAAGGATCTGCTTTTGAAATGGGCCGGGAAGGATGCGGCATTTGAGCTGGGAGATGCTGGAGAGATAGGGCGCATAAGCTTGTGCTGCGGCTTCGCCGGTAACGGCATAATCCGCGCCGCCGCAGACTTGATCCAACCGCTCCGACAGCGTGCGAATGTCAGTTAGCGGAACGTAATAGCGATCGATCTTGGCCGGCTTCTGCTCGAGGATATACTTCTGCCAAGCGTCAAGCACCTCCTCGGCTGCGCGCAGGCGGCGCAGCTTGGATGGGCCGGAGCCTTCTACCTCGACCCACTCGCGACGCTCCATCTCGGTAAGCGTGGAAGATGCCGTCGCTGGCGAGACTTCGGTTGTCTCCGCAAGCTCCTTGACGCTCAGCCATGCATGGCGACGTTCGAACACTGCCATGACGACGCGCGCCTTTTGCCCCTGAAAGACGGATTCGAACACTTTGCGGGTGGTACGAGGGGGCGGTCGATCGATGAAGACGAACGCATTGGGGGCTGGGATGTAGAGCGTACCGCCAAGGTCGTAAAAGCCGATGCCTTCCTCGCGCAGGATGTTCCGCGCGCCCGGCGAGATCGCGCGGGCGACGAAGAACGGCAAAACAGGACGGCCATCGGTGGGGAGGTGGGCGGCGTTGGTTCGAAGCTGCCACACGGATTCGCGCACATCGCGGGGAAAAGCATCGCGCTTAGCTTCGACCAGCAATTGCATCGGCCGTCCACCCACGACGATATCGACGAGCGCGTCGGCGCGTCCATTGCGGCCGATCGGAACCTCCCGCGCTCGCACGATGGCCTGCCCCTCGGGCAATTTGCTGATCGCGGTGACCAGACTCTCCAGCAACTCGCCTTCTTCAATCTCGAATTTGAGCATATTTGATGTCCAGTGAATATGGTCCAAATAGCGAATCTTCGCTAATATGTCCATATTTACTGCGCAGGGAATTTGGGCTGGAGGATTAGCGGGATCGGTTCCGCTCCGGCGGCTTGTGATCACGTCCTTGCCGAGCTTGCAACACGCGTTCCGCTGCGGGCCCACGCTCAGGACCGCGTTGTACGGACGCACCGGTATCGCGAACGACCGCGGGCTGGATCGTCCGACCGGCTGCTACATGGGCATCGAGTTGCGCGCGCGCGACCGTCATCACCCGCGTCACCGCCTCGGGGTTATCGAACAGGGTCCGCCGGATCACCGCCTCCATTACGCGCATTTGACTATCGACGGCGCGATCGTTGGGCAGCGAACGTCCATCGACGCGCTCACCGGGTTGGCGGGCAGGGGCAGGGGACTCTTCCGATCGCCGCGCCGAAGCCGGGTGGCGGCTTTCAGTGGCATCGCGCGCGACCATCGGTGCAATCGTGTTCTTGCTCGCGTTGCTGCGCAGCCGGTCGAGTTCCTGCAGATCACGATCATTCGGCTTATAGCCTCGGACTTCGAGCCCCTTTTGTCCCGCCTCCAACCACACAGATCGCCGGAATGCCTCGGTTCCGGTGACATGGATTCTGTCCCATGAACGATGCTGGGCGATGGCGACAAGATCCTTCACCACCTCCTGGCTCTCGGTCGCCGTGACCAGTCGACGCCCCTGATCGCGAAACGCCGGATCCTTCGTTTCCGCTGAGGTAAAGTATGCAGGATCGCCCGACCATTTCGCCTTGTCGGCATAATAGCGTTTGCGCACCGCCTCGGGCATGTCACCCGCCTCGACCGAGGGAGCTTTTGGCTTCTTGTCGGTCCCGACCTTGCGCTCCGTGACGCCCGGGTCCTCGGCCTTTCGCTCCGCGCCCTTCGATTGCCCGACAGCTTCAGGCTCGGGCATGACGGCTCCAGACGCTACCCTTTTGCTGCGATCCTTGTCGTCGATGGCCACGCCGTTGGTCCTGCCACGCGGCTTGGTCGCCGGCGCCTTCTCCTTATCGGCCATGGTCATGCCTCCCAGTCACTAGGTTTTGAGAAAGGTCGCCATCGTCCTCCGGCGCAATCGCCGCGCGGGCGGTCATCGCCAGCACGAAATCAAGTGCCGCCTTCTCGTCGCCGGGCGGCGGCAACGCCTCAAGCTCACCCAGCACGAGCATGTCATCGGTGATCTCGGCATAGCCGGAGAGTTCATCGTCGGTCAGCGTGCGCGTCACGACGGGTTCTTCCTTTGGTGGTGGCGGCGCTTGCAGGGCGGCCCGCTTCGCTTCAATCGCCTGCGCGAGGGGGTCGCTACCGGTCGCTGCGCCTGCCTGTGTCGGGTTGGATTTGGGCTGGCGCATCAGGATCAGCCGCGGCGCGACCTTCGGCGGATCGGATATTCTGTCGGTGAAGCGCTTTAACCGGAAATACTCGATCTTGCGCGCGCGAACCGGCGGAATGCCACCACGCAGCAACAGCAGATCGCCCTTGGGCATCTGCATCAGCTCTTGCGGCATCATCAATGCACGACGCTGGTCGGACTCCGAAATGCTGCGATTGGCGAGCATCCCGTGAATCGTGCGGCTCTTCGATTTCACGCTCATCGTGAAGAAGCCGAGCCGTTCGGACAACTCGTTCGCCACCCGCAATTCCTTGGGCGTGAACACCACCTCCAGGCCGCAATTGGCGATGATCTCGTCGGTGACGTCGGGGCCGTATATGCCGCGCGGCTGCGACCGGCTCTGGATCACCGGCAACAGCCGCAGGCCGTATCCCGCGACATAGGAAAAGGCGGACGCGATGACGGGGGCCTTGCCCAGGCGCGCAAACTCATCGAGCAGGACAAGAACCGGCACCTGGCCCCCGGTCGCTGGCAGTTCCCGCGTGTTGAGGTCGATCAGTTGCTGGAGGAACAGATTATAGACCGGTGCGATCCGGTCGATATTGTCCGGCGAGACCCCCAGATAGATCGAGATCCGCTCGCGACGCACCTGCCGCAGATCGAAGTCGGTTTCCGAAGTCGCCGCGTCGACATAGGGGTTGAGCCACAGATTGAGCTTGGATGTGATCGTCTGCTTGATACCGGAAAACGTGTTGTCCGACGCGGACGTGAAGTCGCTCAGTGCCGAAACGCATGCCTGGCTCAGCCGCTGCCCGCGCTTCTGTGCTTCCTCCACGACCTTGGGTAGTTCGACCTTGGGATCGCCTTCCGTCAGCCGCCGGTAAATCTCGCCGATCGTGAAGGGTAAAGCGGGGTTGGCCGAAACCAGCGCGCCGACCCCCACAAACGCCGCGCGGGCGGCTTCGGCCCAGAAGGGATCGGACTTCTCAGGCGCGGGGAATAGCATTCCGCCAATCTTCTGCAACTCGTTGACCACATCGGTGTCATCAAGCCGGTCAATGAAGCTCAGCGGATTGTAGCGCGCGGTTCGCCCCTCAGGATCGAGCGGATCGAAGAGATGGACCTTCTGCCCATGCCGCGCCCGGAACCCTGCGGTGATGTCCCAATTCTCGCGCTTTACATCGAGTACAACGACCGAGTCCGCCCAGCTAAGCAGATTGGGGATCACGACGCCGACGCCTTTACCGGCACGGGTCGGTGCTTCGAGCAGAACATGCTCGGTGCCTCCAAAAACGAGATAGCGGCCGCCTCTCTGTCCGACGATAATCCCGGACTTGCTGCGCAACTGCTCGCGCCGGATTTCGCCCTCGTTTGCAAAGCGTGCCTCGCCGTGCAGGGAGCGGCCGCGCTTGAGGATGACAAGCAGGATCACGAACGCGGTGGCGCCGCTGACCAGCGCGCCGCGCTTGAGCCAGAGGTGCAGGAGCGGATCACCGCGATAATACCAGAGCCACGCCGGCACGGCCGAGACGTCCATCTGCGGCCCGATCTGTTTGAGGCCGACCAGCGCGACCAGCACGGCGCAAAGCGCGCATGCCAAAAGCGTCGCTGCAAGACTCCCGGCAATGATCGCGACGTTAGTGAGCGGCCGCGCGTCCGACAGGCGGATCAAAATACACCTCCTCGACTTCGAATTTGCCGGCGCGCTTGCGCGTCTGGACGACGACATCGACCAGCATGCGGAGCAGGCCACGAATGTCGTCACGGGCGAGATCCCGGCCGCCCTCGGACTCCTTCACCAACAAGGTCAGCTGTTCGAAAGCGCCCATCGCCGAGCCGGCATGGACCGTCGTAATCGATCCGGGGTGGCCCGAATTCACGTTGCGCAGGTAGAAAAAGGCCGTCCCGTCGCGGAGTTCCTGCAGCAGGATTCGATCGGGCCGCATCCGCAGCGCGCTTTCGAGCAACTGCTTGGGGCCGACCTTGGCCAGGCCCTGTCGTTCGCTTGAATAGACCATATGAACGACGTTGCGATGCTCGACGACGAGCTCGCGCGTATCCTCGATCGTCAGCAGCCGTTCCTCGGGCGGGATCAGCTGGATCAACGCCTTGGCGAACGTGGTTTTGCCCGAACCGGTCGCGCCGCTGATCAGGATGTTCTTGCGGGCGGCGACGGCCGTTCGAAAGAAAGCGGGCCAATCGCCGAGGTCGCGCTGCGCGATAAGCTGGGCATCGACTTCGCCAAGGCCTTGCGCCGCAGCGCGCGTGCCCGTGAAGAGGCCGACCCGCGCGAGTTCGTCGATCGCGAGGGTTACGCGCGAAGGCTTGCGGACGGTGAAGGACGGCGCACCCGTCGGCGTCACCGACGGGATCACGATCTGGCAACGCTCGCCCCCTGGCAGGATCGTCGAGCAGATCGGCGTCTCCGCATTCACGTCCTGTCGGGTAAAGCTTGCGGCCGCAACGGCGAGGGTCGCGAGCCATTCGCTGTCGAGTTCGGCGACAGTGTGCCAATGCCAGCCCAGATGATCCTCGATTCCGACCTCGCCGGGCTTGTTGATCACAAGCTCGGTGACTTCGGCCGGCTCGAGCAGCGGCAGGATCGGCGCGAGATAATGGCGCAGGACCGCGGTGTCGCTCACGTTCAGCGCCGCAGCTCCAGATTGTAGACGTCGGCGAAGTTGAAATCCTTGGCGACGAAGATTCCGACCTCTTCGCCCTGGTCCTTCTTCAGAACGGGTCTGATGTTGATGCTGTTCTGTAGCGCGATCCCCGCACCCTCGCTCGGCGTCCGTGTGGTGTTGTTGAAGTTGTTGCTGCCACCCGAAACCGATTGCCCGGCGATATAGGCAGCGTCATCGACCAGCGAGAGCAGCAGCGCACTGCCGAACCGCGCCCAGAAGAAGGTGTCGACGGATCCGGCGATGCCCGCGCGGCCAAGCGCATCCGAGCCCGGCGAAGCCAGGTCGATGCGAACCCCCTGCGGCGTGATCGCGCGCGTCCAGAGCACGAACAGACGGTTCTGCCCTTGCTGGATGCCGCCATGATACTCGCCGAGCACCTTCGTGCCCTTCTCCATCAAGACGACACGGCCATTTTCGGAATAGACGTCGCGCGGGATCAGGCAGGATGTGTAGCCGGGCTGGGCCGAATTCATCGCGGTTTGCAGGATGCACGGGATCAACGTGCCGGCGGTGACGAGATAGTTGCGATTGGGGAGCATCGCTGCGCGCGCTTCCCCGACGGCCGAGCTCTGCCGCAGCGCATCGAGCGCATTCGGGGTGCCGCGGGCGCCTGGTGCTGCCTGCCCGTCATCGCCGCCCGCCTCGCTGGGGTCAGCCGGCGCGCCATTGGCAGCGGCCGAACCTGGGATCGGCGCGCGACCGCCATAAGCGATCAATGTCGATCGCCGCGCCTGGTCTGCCAGGTTCTGGCCTTTGGTCGGTGCGGTCGCCGTCGGCGCGGCCCCAGGCTGCATTGCCGGTACAATCTGACCGTCCGGGCCGACGTCGCGGGCGCCGGGTGGCGGGTTGATGACGGGCGCATTCGGGTCCGGGACCGCGCCCAGGGGTTTCGGCCGGACCGCGACCGCATCATAGGCAACCGTCTCGCGCGCTGCCAGATCGGTGCGTCGGGCGGTAGCCTCGGGCTTTGCCATCAGGTTGCCAGCGGTCTTGCTACCCGTTCCTGAATTTACCCACAGAATGCCGAGCACCATCGCGGTGCCGGCAAAGATCAGGGCACCGTTTCGCTTCGCCGGCGTCATGCCACCGATCGGATCGATGCCGCGTTCGCGGACGATCTCGTCGCGTTCCGGGGTCGGATCACCCTGTGGGCGACGGCGGTCTTCCCGCGCAAATTCGTCCATAGCGCTCACTCCTTCGGGTCTTGCATGGTGCGCTCGACGTGCGGCGATGCGGTGTTCGTGCCGTGATCGATGCCGTAAGGTGTCGGGGCCAGGTTATAGATGCAGAGCACTTCCCGGTTTCGCCGCAGTCGGAGTTGGGCTGTGACAATGTGCACGACCACGAACTCGTCCCGAACGTCGAAGGGGACCAGCGTCTCGGTCCCATCTGGTCGCACCATGTAAATGGCTGGGATCTCGTGATTGCCGGGGAAGCGCAGAACCGTGAACTGGCCATTGTCGGAAATCTCCGATGGCTGCAGATCGCTCGATCCCTGGACCTTGTAGTTCAGATTGCGCGGACCCTCGATCACGCCATGGTCGAGGGCTCCCCGGACGACGCTTGCCTGCAGCGCTGCCACGCGCTGCGCCTCCCGTGTCGCCTGCATACGCGCCGCGCGCTCGGCCTCGTCACGCGGATACCGGAAGCGAACCTGAAAATAGGTATTGGCGCTCTTGCTGCTGATCGGTCCTCGACGCGCGGTAAGCTCGAAGGCGTAGTTGCGGAGCTCACCGCCCCGATTGGTCGTGACGATGAGGTTGGTCGGCCCCGCACGTTCGCGTGGTTTCAGGAACAGGATATGGCCAGCGACAGCAACTTCCCACGACACCGTGTCGCCGAGCGCCACATGCTCAATCGTCTCATCGGCACCGAGCACGATCTGGGTCGCGGTGCGGAAGGTGCCGACAATCCGGTAGACCTGCGTTTCCTGATACTCGACGAACTTTACGCGCGGGTCCGAGGGGCCGCCGCGCGGCGTATCCTCGGCAAGGGCAGGGGCAGCGATCAGCGCGACAGCGCTTGCGAGGCAAACGAGCCGGTTCACCGCACCACCTCCGGGTCGGCCCGGTAGTTCTCGACCTGAAAGCCTAGCGGATTGCGGTAGCGATCCCCTTCGGCCATCGGCGCGTTCGTATAACGGAACGTCACGGTCGCGATCCAGTCGGTGCTCTGCGTGTCGGTGTCGGTCTGGACCGTGCGCGTGAAGCGCACATTGGCGACGCGATCGTTGATAAAGGCGATGTTGCGAACGCGTGCCTGGACGGTCGCGCCCTTGCCCCAGACGACCTGCGGGCTGTTTTGATTGTTTGAGCTGAAGAAGCGGCCCCAGCGCTGCTGTTCGCCAGGCTCGGACAAGATCGTGACCGCTCTGAAATTCTCTTCGGCCGCGGCCGACAGCCAGCTCTCGCGTGCCCTGACGTACTGGGCCAGGAAGAATTTCGTCACCGCCTCGTCATAGCGCATCGGCTTTTGGGTGAGCGTGGTCTGGACGTCGACGGCGCCCGTCGTCTGGTTGACCCGGATGATATAGGGCATCACCGTCTTGAGCGGAGCAAGCCCGGCGAGAGCGAAGCCCTCGGCCGCTGATACCATCAATGCCAGGGCAGCCACGATCCACGCAATGCGTTCGGACCGCAGCGATTTGCGCTGCCGGTCCTGGTCCCAGGACCGCGCCTGACCGAAATAGAGTTCTGCGTCCTTCGCGGGTACGCCCTCGACCTGGCTGCGCATGGTCAGCAGCTCCCATGATTGCGGGGCGCATCCCGCATGGATGTCTTGTCGGGCGCGGGAACCGGAACCGGTGGCGGCGCTGATGCACCTTCGGGCGGTTGCATGACTGGCGGGACAGGCGGCGGGGCAGGGGGCGCTACGACGCCCGGGATCGGCGAGCCGGGTAGGACGCCCCCGTAAATATTCACGTAGCGCATGTGCTTCCCGTCACAGACGGGCAGCTTTTTCGGGCCAGAAGCCCCGCTCGACATGGAAGGAAGGATCATCAGCAGTGCGACCGAACTGCGCAGGATGTAGATCGGCGTTGATGAACTCGTCATGGAATTTTCCCTGGTCATTAGGCGCGGCTGACCGAACCACCGCGAGCGGCGGCACGTTCGAGATTGCGGCTGTTGCGTGTGGCGCGGGCTTGCTGGAACGGTGCCGCCATGGTTCCCCACGCGGACCCCGCAAAAGCTCCGACCCCGGCCGCAGCGCCGCCGGCGATGCCCGTCGCGATCGACGGCGCCTGGAAAAAGAAGATCGTGCCGAGGAAGATATATACCGCGAACAATACAGCGCCGATCGTCACGTCAGGCGTGCCTTCGGCCGCGGTCAGTGCTGTAGCGCCGAGATCGGTGATCAAGGCCGTGATGGCGATGATCACAGCCATCAGGACGATGTAGTTGAACACCTGGCCCAGCCACCCGTAGAAGAACCGCCGGGTGGTCTCGAAGAGCGCGAGCGCGATAAAAATCGGCCCGAGCGCGATCACGACGGCGAGCGCCACCTTTGCGAACACGGTGATCGCAAACCCGATCGCCGCAGAGAGGCCCGCTAAACCGTAAATCGCTACCGCCAGCGTGAGCAGGACGAGCTTCCAGGGGTTGATGTCGAGATAGGTCGCGGCTTCCGTCCGGATGATCAGGACGATGGAATCGACCTGCCCGAAATAATCGTCGAACACCGCACCGACGCTGGTGATGGTCTTGCCCGCCAGCGCCTGGGAGATTGCATCCGGCATCCCGTGAAAAAGCGGGTTCGTGATCCACTCCGAATAAGCGACCGTCGTGGCCGCAACGTAGAGCAGGCACAGCTTCACCATCCGGTAGACCAGCTCGCCCCAGGGCTCGCTGACGATACCGCGCATCACCATGTACCCGAACAGCGCGATGTAGATGACCAGGCCAAGCGCCAGCGGTCCTCTCACGACCTCAATGACGTTGTTGAGACGCTCGTTGAGGAAGAGATCGAGCTTGCCGTCGATGTTGGTGTAAATATCCGCGAAGAGTGTGGACGCCATGGCCAGTTCCTCGCTTATTTGTGACCCAGCGAACGCTCGAGCTTGTCAGCGTTCTCGACGTCCTTCGCGTTGCTGCACTCCTGGGCATTATTGTGAGTGCCGTTGGCGCAGGCGACGAGGATTTCAGCGCGCAGCTTGGGATCGGACTTCAGGTCGGCCTTGCCGACCGACTGCCCGCAACCACTCAGGAGTGTGGCCGTCAGAGCAGGGAGGAACGCAGCGATCCGCTTCACGGCCGACTACTCAGGCTCTGCTGAAGTTTGGCGAGGCCGCTTTCATCATCTCGCTGCGAACGCAGTCTCGCCTCGGCGGCCTGCCGCATCTGAAGCGCCTGAAGCTGGACGGCGTCGTTTTGAATATGTGCGTTTTCGACGCCAATCCGGGCCTGAATGTCCATGACTTCTTTCGCGTCTGAGGCGCTGTCGAGTGAGGAGCGAAGCTCCTCGAGACCGGTCGTCCGTTGGGCGGTGACCCCGTAAGCCGCTTCGGCGATTGCCGCGTCGCGGGCGGCCATCTCGCCATTTTGTAAGATGGAATCGCGATTGGATCGCTCGAACGCCGTCGCGCCCGGCCGAAGGTCCGGCAGTTCGACACGATTGCTGCTGCGAATTCGCGCGGCGGACGAACCCAGGCTCCCCAAGCCTGACATGTCGGACGACATCAATTTCTGTATGTCGCGCGCCTCGCGTGGGAGCAGGTGGCGAACGGCGTCAGTATTGAGCGACGACGCGATCTGGTTGACGTTCGTCAGTTTGTTGACGCTGTTGTAGAGTTCAGTTGCCTGCGAAATCTGCTGCTTGCCCTGCTCGATCATCGACAGCGTGTTTTTCACCGTCGAGAGCGTCTGCAAGAACGTTGCAGTGTCGTGGACGGGTATCCCCTGCGCATAGGCCGGCGCCGACATCGCACACGCGCCGACGATCGCCAGCGTTCGAATAGCCTTCATGACCTTATCCTTTCCTTCTGGTGGTTGCGCGCCGACGCTCGTGGAACACGGGCAGCCAGTCGCTGGGATCATCGCCAAGCTCAGCCCGGACCTGATCGAGGATGCCGACGGTCTCGGTGGTGCCCGAGAGGACGGCCAACTCGTCCGACAGACCGCCCAGGTCGAGTTCCACAACGATGGAATCGTGGCCCTGCTTCACCAGGAAGCGCCGGCTTTCGGGAATGAGGTCGTTCCTGATGAGCTTGAATTCGGCGCGCGTGAGACCGAGGCCGTCGATATAATCGACCTCGCGGCCATAGGGGTTGGGCAACAGGATCTTGGTGGCGACCTGCTCCATGATGCTGTGCGAGATGTCCGAGCGAAGCGCGTCAGCCGGGCTCTGGGTGCCGAACACCAGAAAGGCATTCTGCTTGCGGTAGGTCTTCAGGCCGTCTTGCGCGAAGGCGCGGAAGGCGTCGTCACCGAGTGCCTTCCAGAACTCGTCGATGTCGATCACAAGCCGGCGACCGTCGAGCAGCGCATCAATGCGATGGAACATGTACATCATCAGCGGCGTGCGGATCTCTGGGTTGTCGAGGAAGTCCGTCATGTCGAAGCCGATGAACCGGGCCTCGAGCGTCAGCTCGTCCCGGTCATTGTCGAACACCCAGCCAAGCGCCCCGCCGCGGGACCATTTCTCCAATCGCGCGCCGATCCCTTCCGGATCGCGTTGTCCAAGCAGCTGGCGCAGCGCGAGAATTGACCTTTCTTCCGGAGGGAGACGCCCGATCGAGAGGATACCCTCGTCGATCATCCTCTCTTGGGTAACGCCGAGCTGCGATCCAGCTGGCGTCACGAGATGCCGGATCAGTCTGCCGAGGAAGACAATATTGCCGGGCGTCTGATCGAGCGCGCGGAGCGGGGCGAACCCGGTCGGCACACCGTTTCGCAACGCGAGGTAGGTGCCGCCCGAGGACCGCACATAGATCTCCGCGCCGCGATCCTTGTCGATAAAGATCTGCTGCGCGCCGGTCTTCTCGAGCTGCGCCATCAGGAAGTTCTGCACCACGGTCTTGCCGCCGCCCGAGGGGCCGATGATCAGCGTGTGCCCGAGATCGTTCACATGGAAATTGAAGTAGAAGGGAGATTGGGCAGCGGTCTTCATCAGCGCGATCGCCGCGCCCCAGTGATTGCCATCGGGCTTTCCGGCCGGGAAGGTATGGAACGGCGATAGCGCTGCGAAATTGCGCGACGTGATCGCGGCCGGCCGCGCCCGCCACGAGAAGTTGCCGGGTAGCTGCGACCAGAAGGCGGCTTCGAGCGCCGGGCCTTCACGCGCCGATACAAGACCGGCGTCCGCCAGCGCAGCCCGGGCCGTCGACAGGTTCTCGGCCAGACGCTTCTGGTTTTCACCGAATACCGCGAGAGAGAAATGATGCTCGCCGAGCACGAATCGATTACTTTGAAGGTCGTCGGCCGCATCCGCCAGTTCGATTGCCTGGCTGGCAGCGGCATCTTCGGTCGATGCCATCTGGTTCTGACGCCGACGCAACCGCTCCGACGCCCGTGCCTTGCCCATGAACGCGAAGGATTGCGTCACGACGAATGCAAAATCCTGTGAGAGCAGGGCGTTCATCTGGCCCGGCCGGGTCATGGCCGGATACTCGCGAATGCCGAACAAGCCGACGAAGCGACTTTCGTCATGCGCGCGCACCTCAACGGTCTCACGGCCGAAGATGACGCGCTCACCGTAAATGGCAGAGCCCAGATGACCACGTACGAGCGGGACGCGCGCCGCTCGGCCCATCATCACGAGTTCCAGCACCTCAAGGGGCTGTGAGAACATCAGGCCATTGTGTTCGTAGAGGCTGAGCCTGAGCGGCCGGCATCGGGCCAACAGCTTCTCGATGTCGCGCGCCTTGTCCTCAAAGCGCGCAAGCTCGTCTTCGTCGACCTCCTCGCCCTCCTTGCGGGCAGTAGAGAGGCGTCGCAGCAAAACCCCCGTCCGATCGGCCGAACCAACGGACGGGCGCATGATCAGGGTCAGATACAGTTCGTTGACGAACATACGCTTGGCCGTGACCCGGGCGCGGTACTTCGCGTCCAGATCTGCAGCGAAATCCGACCGGAACTCTCCTTGCGGATAATCGGTAATTGGGCGGCGCACGATGTGGGTCCAGATCGCGAGACGATCGTCGGCAATGTTGCGCAGCGTGCCGTTCAGCTTCTCGTGCCAGTCGTTGAGATGGAGGGGGTCAGCCGTCTCGAACGCGAGACCGTCGAGCTTGAACATCATCATCAGATCGCGGCCATCAAGCGCGATGACGTGATCGTCGATATGGCGCGCATAGGGCAGGTAACGCGCGGGGTCGGCCTCGTTCTTGAGGATCCGCCAGGGCGTTCGGGCTGACGTGGCACCGAGCGAGATCGCGCCACTAGCCACGAGCGAAGCCCTGACGCTTGGCGCCGGCGATCGGCAGCGGCGAATAGGAACTGCCGCCCCACCAGGCGCGGTTTCGGCAGCGCGCCTTCGTCATGGTCCAAAGCCACAACAAGCGAAAGGCATTGGCGTCGTGGCGAACGATCAACCGCGCAATGGCGAGGAAGGCGCCTGCCAGTGCCATCGCATAGAGTGGATTGCCGGTGATGATGAGGGTCAGGCACGCGGCCAGCGCGATGGGCAGGGATGCCTCGATCGGCACACCCAGCCACATCGTTGGCCGCGTCACGGCGAGGAAGAGCGTTTCTTCCCGGAGCCTTTCGTCGTCCACGGCGCCGTACTCACGCGCCGCCGGTGATGGTATCGACGATCCACTGCGCGCTGAACACGATGAAGATCCCGACGATCACCGTGACCAGGAGCCCAAGGCTTGCCCGACCAGTAAAAAACATGAAGCCAACGATGACGACCGCGATCACCGCAATCGTCTTGGCGAATGTCCCGGTCAGCCATGTCTTGATGTTCTCGGCCATCGAGGTGACGCCGTCTGCCGCCTGAGCATAGGCCGGATCGGTCAGCAGCAACGACACCGCCAAGACGGTGACGGCCAGCGCCAGATATTGTGTGAACGCGCGTCGGCGCGGAGTGAGCCAAACGGCGGAGGTTGTCGCAAAAGCGGTCATTCGGATTGTCCTTTCTTTGAGCTGCTGGATGCACTGCCGAAGACCATCAATTTGGCCGTTTGCGCATCCGCCGATGTGTCCCAGTCAACCGTGATGGTCGGCGCCGATGCCGCTGGTGCTTGCGTGCCAAGAGCTGGTGGCGGGGCAGGGGTGGTGGTCGTGGTCGGCGCTAGGCCGTGCCGGATTGCCGGGACGACGACAGTCGATGAGGCATAGACGCGGCCGACATAGCCATTGCCAAAGCCGCGCGAGCGGCTGCCGGTATTGTACATCGACACAGCGGTCGCGATCGCCGCTTCTGTCGACGGGCTCGAGCGGACGACGCTCAGATAGTTGCCAGACAACACGCGCGCTGCGGCGGCAAGGTTGCGGCAGGGGTCAAAAGCATCTTCTACCGAAAGGCCGAGCCATTTGAGATTGGCGCTGTTGATCTGCCCCAACCCCAGATCAATGTTATAGCCGCGGGCGATCAATGTCCGTGCGGCGGCGGCCGCCGATGCCCGATTAGCCGGGTCAGGGGCTGCAACGCCCTTGGCGTTAATGCCGATCGCATAGGGATTGAAATGGCTTTCGGTGTGGACGACCGAAACGAGCGTTTCCGCCGCCACCGACGGCGCACATTGGTGTGCAAGCGCGACGACGGTGGCGATATCGAGGATCATCGCCGACCGCCTGGGTTCGTGGACGCTGGTGCCTCTAACAAGCAGATCGCCTTTGACGGCGTGGCTAAGGCGTAACGACGGCGCGGCATCTTCTCACTCCATGTCGCGACCCCAAACAGGGCTTGGATTGCGGCATTTGAAATCTCGAAATCGCTAGCCTTTTGAACCGATTATGCCGCTCCGGGACAATCCCCCCGGTCAGGGGGGTCACGCGGTTTTCTACTCGCGATGAGAGAAATGCCGGGGGTGGTGCCTGTGGTCACCCGGCGACGGCAAAGTGATCGGTGCGTCGTGCTGACGTACACGGTGATGCTGATCGCAAAGGCTATGACCGGCAACGCATCGGTCTGCGGGGAACGCGCTCGAACCCCTACCGCTAGTTCTGCCACTACGGGTCGGTTGATAGGATCACGGCATAAAAATGGAGCGGTCTGAGCCGCGCGCGGTCAGATCAAGGCGTCGATGTTCAGATGGCCGTCACGAACTGCCCGCAAGACCAACTGGGTTCGCCGGCGAACACCGTAGCGTCGGCGGGCAGCCTCGACATATTCGTGTACAGTGTCGCGGCCGAGGCCAAGGATCTGCGCGCACTCCCAATCGCTCTTGCCCTGCGCGACCAGCGCAATACACTCAATCTGGCGAGGGCTGAGCGCCACTGGCGCATATACCTGGCGATCGTCGCCAAGGATCGACCGTCCGCGATCGAAGGCCACAGTGCCGATGAGACGAGCCACCAGCACTTCGTCGCTCGTCACTTCGTGGTCGCCTGACCGAGACACCGTAAACATCGCCTCTGGCTCATCGCTGACGCGGATCGGCATCGTGAAACCCGCGTCCAGGCCATGAGCGCGGCCCCGCTCGAGGATCGTGGCCTGCCGCGGGCTCATCGTGATGAAATCCCCGATCCGGTCCCAAGTCAAACCTGAAGGCGACCGTGTACAGGCGGCGTGGACTGGGTCGTCCAGATAAAGTCGATTTTCGATTATCTCCTCGACCCACGCTTCCGGATAGGTCGTCAGCAACAGGGCCTTGTTGCTGCGTCTGGCCAAATCGACATTGTGAACCAAGGCAAACCATCGGAAGCCAGCTTCTCTGACGATGGCATCGACTAGCGCCGACAGTTGATCGAGCGTCTCTGCGTGCTTTGAGCGTTGCTCGAATTCGCTGATCGCCGCCAGCGGCCCGCTGTCGCAAAGGTTTGTCATGACGACGATTTTGGGTCGAATGGTCGGTCGATCTACCCCTTGCTCGTTGAAAAGCGGCAGAAATGCGGCGAACTGCGAATGGCTTTCATCTCCTTTGGCGGGCGGCCCGACTGACCGCGTTTCAATTGCTTATGGGTCGCCACCGACCAAGTGTTCGAGGAAGAGCCCTGCTAGCTAACAAACCCGCCGGGCATTCGGCCCCGGTTGCGATCGAAATTGCTAGTTGGCAGACGCTGTATGTCGACATGGTGCATTTGCGTGAGCATGTTGCGTCTGCGGGTAACAGATCCCGGGGGGCAAGATGAAGCTGGTACGCGATGCGCGAACGCTTAAGACCAAGGCGATCGAGTCGCTTCGGACCGCAATGACGGCGTTCAACAGCTACGACGACACCGGACGGGTCACCACGGTCCTGATGCACACCCAGCACGCCTGCGAAATGCTGCTCAAAGCTGTCCTCGTCCAGGGTAAAGCGAAGGTCTTCGACAAAGACAGCGGCAAATCAATCGGCTTTGAAAAGTGTCTGCGCCTTTGTCAGTCGCACCACGACCTTACGGCCGACGAGGCTGGCATAATGCGGGCTATCGACGCTCAGCGGGACGCGGCGCAGCACTGGTTTGTCTTCGTGTCAGAGGACTTGCTTTACATGCAACTTCGGGCGCTGATCACTGCGTTCGATGCCTATTTGAAGCGCAACCTCGATGTGGCTCTGCAGGAGCACATCCCACCCCGGGTCTTACCGATCTCGAGCAAGCCACCGGGCGACTTCGAATTCCTCGTCGATATAGAGTTCAATTACGTCAACGAGCTGCTGCAGCCCGGCCGTCGAGCGCGCGACGAGGCGCGTGCGCGAATCCGCGCTATGCTGGCCATGGAGGCGATCGTGACAGACAAGGTCGAGATCTCCGAACGGGACATCGACCGGATCGAGAAAGCAATGCGTGGTGGCGCGGAATTCACCGCGGTATTCCCGCGCCTAGCGACCGTTGGCACCACCACGGAGGGTGACGGAGTGAACTTGGTCGTCCATTTCACGAAAAAGCAGGGTGCGCCCGTTCACTACGTTGGTGGCGACGATCCGGCGGCAGCGGGAGCCGTCCGCGAAGTCGATCTTCGCAAGAAGTTTCACCTTCAGCGAAACGAGCTTGCCACTGAGGTCGGCCTCAGCCAGCCCAAAGCCAAGGTTCTCCGCGTACATCTCGGCATCGACGACGACCCGAATTGTTGTCACGTTTTCGAATTCGGAGCGCAGAAGATTCCGTGTTTTTCCGATAACGCGAAGCGACGGATGAAGGAGGCGCTCCCAAACATCGACATCGCCGAGCTCTGGGCCAACCGGAACGGCTGACGCACGCTATAGGGGCTCATCCAGACCAAAAGCCGTGGATAGCGGAGGTGGACGAACGGCGGAAGTTGGGGAGCAGCTTGGATACGCTGACTGTCGCCTTATGGGTCACTCGCAGCCGCGAAGCTGCCGGACGACGACCGCCCAAAAGTCGTCGTTCTTCCCCTCGACAAGGCAGACCAAAAGCGGTCAGTTATGTCCGCCCGCTCCGCGGCGGTATGGGACCCCGAAGATGTCTATTGTCGCCGTCATAGTCCTTCAGGTTGCGCAACGCTATCTGCGCCACTGATGGCAACCACGCGCCCGCCCATACCACGCACAGTCTGGGCACTTGGGCTGGTCAGCCTGTTTATGGATCTGTCGTCGGAGACGATCCATGCGCTGCTGCCGCTGTTCCTGACTGTGACGTTAGGCGCGAGCGTCGCCCTTGTAGGGCTGATCGACGGGATCGCCGAGGCGACGGCCTCGATCGCCAAGGTTTTCTCAGGCTACCTGTCCGACCGGCTGCGTAAGCGCAAGGCGCTCATCCTGATCGGCTATGGCCTGGGTGCCGTCTCCAAGCCGCTATTTGCGCTCGCTGGGTCGCCCGCCGTTGTGTTCGGCGCACGTTTTGCCGACCGCATCGGCAAAGGCTTGCGAGGCGCACCGCGCGACGCACTTGTCGCCGACGTCACCCCGCCCGAAATCCGCGGGCGCGCGTTCGGGCTGCGCCAGTCGCTCGATACGGTCGGAGCGTTTGCGGGGCCGCTGCTTGCGATCGGGCTAATGGTGCTGTTCGCCAATGACATCCGCATGGTGTTCTGGATCGCAGTATTCCCGGCGGTGCTCGCGGTGGCGTGCGTTGTGTTCGGCGTCGAGGATGTGCCTGCCGCGACCGCTCCGGTGCCCGCGCCGCCCGTCCGGCTCAACGACCTGAAGCGATTGCCGCGCGCGTTCTGGATAGTAACGTTAATTGGCGTCGTCTTTACGCTCGCACGTTTCAGCGAGGCGTTTTTGATTCTGAAAGCAAGCACCGAGGGGCTGCCGCTGGCGCTTGCACCGCTCGTGCTCGTCGTGATGAACATCGTCTACGCAGCTGGTGCCTATCCGGCTGGAATATGGTCAGATCACGTGCCCGCACGGTGGCTGTTCGGATGGGGCTTGGTCGCGCTGATCGCTGCCGATCTTTCGCTAGGACTGGTGCCGGGCCTCGGCGGCGCGTTCCTCGGCATCGCGCTTTGGGGTGTCCACATGGCGCTGACCCAAGGGTTGCTCGCCAAGCTCGTCGCCGATCACGCCCCGGCCGACCTGCGCGGCTCGGCGTTCGGCGCGTTTAACTTGATGACCGGCGTCGCGATGCTGTTCGCCAGCGTCATCGCCGGGCTGGTCTGGGACCGCTTCGGCGCGAACGCGACCTTTCTGGTCGGTGCCGGGTTTGCGTCTGTCGCATTGCTGATAGCCGCTCAGTTGAGGGCTGTCGCTGAAACGGTCTGACTAGGACGACATTACCAGATGCATATTGAAAGTGCTGAATTCCAGATGCCGTTATGTCGACGATTGGCTTCCGGTCGATCCAGGGACTTCTGAGCTTACAGGTGTTAAGCAGTACGAGCAGAACAGATAGGATCTCGCGATGAATCCGAACAAGGCTTTGTGGGAGAAGGGCGATTTCACCCGACTCGCCGCGACGATGCGCCAAAACGGCGACGACCTCGTCGAGAGCCTGGGCGTAACGCCTGGGATGGACGTGCTAGATCTGGGCTGCGGTGACGGAACGACGGCGATCCCAGCAGCGCGGCGTGGGGCAAACGTCCGTGGCGTTGACATTGCGGCGAACCTCGTCGCTGCTGGCAACGCTCGAGCCGCAGACGCGGGACTAGACAATATCCAGTTCGAGGAAGGCGATGCGTCCAATCTGGATGGTATTGCCGACGAGAGCTTCGACTTGGTCGTAAGCATTTTCGGCGCCATGTTTGCGCCGCGGCCGTTCGACGTTGCCCGCGAAATGGTGCGCGTTACGCGGCGCGGCGGCCGGATCGTGATGGGCAACTGGATTCCCGGCGACCCTACACTCGTCGCGCAAATACTGAAGATCAGCGCTGCCTACACGCCGCCGCCGCCGGACGGGTTCATCAGTCCGGTCACATGGGGCCTCGAGGAAAGTGTTCGTGAACGCTTCGAATCGGCCGGCGTGAGCCCGGAAAACATTTCTTGCGAACGCGCCACCTTCGTATTTCGGGATGAGCGATCGCCGTCCGCATTTTTAGGGCTCTTTCGGGATTATTATGGGCCGACGATGAATGCGTTCGAGGCGGCAGCCAAAGACGGCCGCGAGCCGGAGCTTGCTGCGGAGCTAACAGCACTATTTCAAAGTCAGAACCGGGGTGGCCCCAATGCCACCGATATACCTGCCACATACCTGAAAGTGACTGTTCAGCGGACTTAACGTTGCGGGCCTCTCAATGCGGCCTCTGAACCGCCGATGCCATCCTCCTCAGTTTTGACAGCCCGGGCGACGATTGATCCACCTCGATAAATTGACTCATGGCTATTAAGCGATCCAATCTTACTCGGCACCGGATCGTGCCAAACCGGTCGATCCGCGCCGAGAACGCAGTCTGAACAAATGGCAGAAGTTGGGTAGCCGTTAGAGAAGCTCGGACGTCGGGTTCTGGGTCGAACCTACCAGCCGATCACTCCACTCGGCAAAAAGCCAGGTCCTGACTTCACCCACAACGGTTTCTACCGAGGTCTTCTCACCGGTCCACGCAGCGCCTGTGCACCAATTAATCGGTAGGTCCGATAATATATCTTATGTTAAATCAATGTCTTAGCGTCATATTAGCATTACCGCATTTTGACGCCGTCGTAAATAATCACGCGTCGATCAGCCGACCTTTCCCAGAACGCGCCTCACGACCGGCGCGATCGTGTAGACCGCTTCTCGCTGCGCCCCGCGATTTTTGTGGTCGACGCGGAAACCCTGATAGTGCCGGCGGATAAGCCCGGCGCGTACGAGATCGGACACGGCGCGGCTTACATTTGTGCGGCCGGAACGCAAAATTCGAGCGCGGACCTCCTCGCTGATCGCTTGCTCCGCCAGTAGCGAATCAGCGGGCAGCACATTTCGCTGCTCGAGATCGGCACGGACCTGGGCGAAGACGACGCGGCGGCGTGCATCTCGCTGCGCCATCGGCATGAGGGCTGCAGTAAGCCAGTCTCGAACAGGGGTCGCCACTCCGGCTTCGCGTACATAGGGACCGGCACTGTCCGTCTGACCCGCCGCGCGCGCGATCAGGTTCAGGACCATGTATGTATAGCGAGGTCGAGCCGACACGCCTGCCAGGCGCTCTAGAACTGCAGGAAGGTCGAGATCCTCGTCTAATGGAGAACCCCGCGGCGACGCTGCGTCAGGTTGGAAGCTTGAAAAAGACTGCGTCACACGCTCGATTTCGAGCGGAATCTCGCCTTCGCCAGCAGGCGCATTCTTGATGAAGAGGTCCGGCTGGAACATGGAACATTTCAAGCACATCGAAGGCGGTTTGTGAATCCTCTCCGTGACGATTAATGTCGTTTAATCACCAGTGACACTTTACCAAGTGGACCTGGTAAAGTGTCACTGGTGTTCTTTAGATACCCTCGAACGGCATTGACAGGGACGGAGTATAGGACCCCGACCGGTCCGCCTGAAAATCAAACTCATAAAGCGTCAATCGGCCGATCAACGCCTGTCTCTGACCCAAAAAGAACGTAAAGCCATTCGGTGCGGCAATAAACAGATGGACGAGGCTCCCGCTCTTTCCGGCCTTAGCAGTTCTGATTTTTGTGGTAACATCAGCAGCGAGATCGAAAGCGTGCCGACCGCATACTACCGATTGCGCTCCCGACCCGCTTGTCGGACGACATACTAGAACCTGACCAACTTCAGGCAGCGCCTTGGCGACGTAAGCTCGGACATCTGCGGCAATTTCGTGGGTCAGGCCAATGGCGATCGCGACATCATTCTTCCCCCCGGCGAGGTCGATTGTCTCAACGTCGAACGTGGGCCAGCTTGCCTCTGGCGGTCGATCGTCAGCCGACCAGATTGCCTGCCCAACTGTGCGCTGCTCGATGTCGATTGCTCGACCCGACTTGAGATTCAAGACCGATCCAGCTGCAAAAGCCAGGCTTGTGTGCGTGTCGAAAACTACCTGGAGCCGCGGCGCGAACGTGGCGGCCGCGGTCAGGAAGCTTTTGAGCGCGGGGTAGAGCTTAACCGACCAGTCATGCTCATCGCGGATGAATCGGTCATCAAACTCGGACGTGAGGTCGAGCACTTCGGTGCAGCGGTCCTCCAAAGGGTCGAAGGGATGCTCAAACGATTTGACGCCAATGCTGAAGCTACGTCCGGCTTGAGTGGCGAGCAGGCCCTCGCTCACGCATGCCTTCCGGAAGGTGTCGGCATCGAATTCCAAGCGTCCCTGTCCCATCCATTGAAAGATCAGGTCGTCATAGAAAAAGGCGCTCTCATGGCTGGAAACCCGACGCAGTCCGCTCGAAAGAAAAAGCAGGTCGAGATGATCTCGCAACTCGTCAAGCGAATGCCAACTGCCGCCGAACGCCAATGCGGGAGCGAAAGCTTCGAGCGCATCCTCGTCGATGCCAAGGTGTTCACGCCAAAGTTTGCGTACCGCACCCGCTCCGCTATTGTCCGTTTTCGTGGCAAAAAGCCTGTCGACACGGAGCGCGCTCGATCTCGTTCCGACCATCAAGCGCAGTGGATCCTCCCGACCAATCTGCCAATTCGTAACCAATTTGAAACGCACGCCTGCGGCTCCGGTGGGCAACAGCCCATGCGCTCCGTGCGCTCGCTGAAGGAGCGACTTTGCATTGGCGTTTATGAATTCCGGGTCGATGAGGTCGGCGTAACCGAATGTGCCGGGGGTGCTGTGCCATTTGCATTGCGCATGTTCGCGTACAAGCGGCGCACCATATTGGTCACGGCGCGCCCTACCTGGTTGGAAGTCCACCCAGATATCGTCAAAGCTCTTCGGACCGATCTCAAATCCGACCCGCTGAATATCAGTGTCTGGCAGCAGAAGCCTAGCTGCGCGCAGCCAGAACATCCGGGCCTGAAAAATATCGCCATCGCGTCGGATCGTGACCGCTTGCGTCATCGCTGTTCAGCTCAGACCGTACTGTCACGGAAGGGTGGTGTGGGTTCGATCGTGCGTGCTACCGCCAACGCGCCTGTCCCGTCGATCTTCCGGTGCGGGTAGGCGTCGAGCACGATCGACGGAAGCAATCGCTGTGTCAGATCCGAGAAAGTGAATCCGGCCTTGCCCTTCTGTGGACCTGTCGTTGCCACAAGCTGTTCGATTTGACCGGAAAGTAGGCCTAGCGGCTGCAATCTCGAGGTCAGAATATGCCGGCGCTGATCATCGTTGGGCCGCGCGAATTCTAAGATGTCCGCTGCACGCCGACGGATGGCGGGGTCGAGAGCGTTCAATCGATTGGTGCACATGATCACTGCCGCCGGAAGCTTGCCGTTCGCAATTCGGTCGATCCCGCGAATGAACGCGTTTACGCCAGCGCGGTCCTCATGGTGCATCTGGGTGGATTCCCGGGATTGGGCGAGGGCGTCCGCTTCATCGACCAGCAGGATAACAGCTCCGCGAGATCGGCCTGTGGCTGATTTAAGCTTGCTTGCCTCAGAGACGGTATAATCGAAGGCTGCGGCCACCAGCTGGGTCATCTCGCCGACCCGTCCTTGACCTCGCGCAGCAAGGCTCAGCGGGAGCAGAGTGATGTCGATGCCCTCCTGGCGCGCGACAGCGTCGCCAATCGTCTCAGCGAGTTCGGTTTTGCCGGAACCGACGTCACCGGCGAGCACGATCAACGGCGGCCGTCTCAAGACGGTGTCGAGCAATTGCTCGGCACCGGGATGATTTTTTGCCGCCCAGCTTTCGAGCCCGGCCGGGTTGACCAACAGACCAAGGATCTTGGTCAACCTTGTCTTCTGCGCGTCAAGGCCGACAAGCCGCGCCAGCCGGGCTTGCGGATCGAAATCGGGATAGGTGATTCGCCGTTCGAACAGCTGATCAAAATTGGGCTTATCAGTCATCAATAGCTCCTCACGGTGGACCTGCCGAGTGACCGTCCGCCAGCGGAATATGTACGATCCGCTTCGAGATAGCCGCTGATTGCCGGTTGCGCGGCCCCGCCACGATAGAGGGGCAGCGATTTCTTGAAGGCGTCGCGCTTATCTGCGGTGAGCGCATCCCATGCGGCGGTATAAGTGAGATAGCTGTAGAAGCTGGCGCCGGAGACGTCCTTGCCCGGTTTGATCTTGCCGGGATCGTCATCAAGCGCGGATCCACCCATCAGATCTTTGTCGGTGTAGATTAAGGTCGGCTCAATCCAGCTACCGTTGCGATGGAAGCCGTAGCTGACGGTTCCGAGATAGCCGGCTTTCATCAGCGCGACCACTTCCGCCTCATAGGTGAGAATATCACTGTCGCTCGGCGAACCGTAAAGGCGCTGCATCCGCTTCAGGTCGGCCGCCACCTTCGCTGCCATATGCCGGGCATGGGTAACGGTGAAGCTCTCAGTCGCGCTGATCGTATAGCTGGAAGCCATGGGCGTTACACCTGAAATGAAGGACCGAAGACCTTCTGCCAATAATAGAGGGTTTCCTGTTTGGTCGGCGCGTAGAGCGCGGAGTCGATAGCGTCGCCCGCTTCGAGCGCCGCTTCGACGATCGCCGCGATGTTCGCGGACGTATAGAGTCGGCTCACATTGTTGATCTCGTTGACCGGATCAATGATCTGCATCGGCTCGCTGAAGCTGCCGAGCTTCGACGCCGGGTAATAGTCGGTGAAGCTGATTTTTTCGCGCAGACCGCTGGTGGCGATGTAGGTGAAGAAATGCTGGAGCGCGTCGGGATAATCCGAAAGGTCGAGCCCCTGATCACACAGCTTGGCCATAATCAGTTCGATCATGAACGATTTGAACCGGAAGCCATCCTGTTCAGCCTTCATCCGGCGCGCCCAAAATTTGATGAGGCGGACAACCTGCGAGAAATGCTTCTCCTGCGCCTTCTTACGCTTCCCAGCGAATTCGA
>JAIETY010000156.1 GCA_019744885.1 Sphingomonas sp. | reverse complement strand
TGGGCGCGGCAAGGATTGAACTTGCGACCCCTGCGGTGTGAACACAGTGCTCTACCACTGAGCTACGCGCCCGAAATTTGTTTCGGGAAACAAATCGGGCGACGGTTACCCGCCGCCCGATTGCGATTCCTTTAACAGCCGCGCTTGGCTTGTCCAGCCCCGCGCAGCCCGAACCTTAGTTGACCGAATCCTTCAGCACCTTGCCCGCCTTGAACTTGGGCTGCGACGATGCCTTGATGGTCATCGGTTCGCCAGTGCGCGGGTTGCGGCCCGTCGATGCCTTGCGCTTGCTCACCGAAAAGGTGCCAAAGCCCACCAGACGCACTTCGTCGCCCTTGGTGAGCGCTGTCGAGATCGCGCCGAAGACCGCCTCAACGGCCTTGCTTGCGTCACCCTTGCTGAGGCCAGACGCGTCCGCGACCTCTCCAATCAATTCCTGCTTATTCATCCCTGGGGACCCCCTTAACATTTCTTTCGACCAATGTTCGCATGAGTCGCGTCCAAAGCCGGAGGCGTAGTAACGCGATTCCGGCTTGGGCTGTCAAAACAAATTCGTCACATTTCCGCTTGAAGCGACGAAATATCCGCCAAAAACCTAGTGATGGACCTCCGCACTCACCGGCGGCACCCCTGCGGGGGGCAATGCGGCAAGTTCATCGGCTTCGCTCCAGTCGATCGCGGTGAGCGGTTCGGTCAGCGCGAGCCGCAATGCTTCGTCGACATGGCGGATCGGAATGATCTCGAGTCCCTCGCGGATATTGGCCGGAATCTCGGCCAGGTCCTTGCGATTATCCTCGGGGATCAGCACCGTCGTGATGCCGCCGCGCAGCGCCGCCAATAGCTTTTCCTTCAAGCCACCAATCGGCAGCACCCGGCCTCGCAGCGTGACTTCACCGGTCATCGCGACATCGCGCCGCACCGGGACGCCGGTCAGCGTCGACACGATCGACGTTACCAGCCCGATGCCGGCCGACGGGCCATCCTTCGGTACGGCGCCTTCGGGCAAGTGGATATGGATGTCCTTGCGCGCGAACAGGCTCGGCTTGATCCCATAGGAGGGCGCGCGCGCCTTGACGAAGCTCATCGCGGCCTCAATCGATTCCTTCATCACATCGCCGAGCGTGCCGGTGGTCTTGATGCCGCCCTTGCCCGACACCGTGACCGACTCGATCGTCAGCAGCTCGCCGCCAACTTCGGTCCAGGCAAGGCCGGTGACCGCGCCGATCTGATGCTCCTCCTCGCTCATCCCAAAGCGATACTTTTGCACGCCCGAGAATTCGGCGAGATTATCGGGCGCGACCACAACGCGCGTGTCCTTGCCCTCCAGAATCCGCCGCAGCGCCTTGCGCGCAACCTTGGCGATTTCGCGTTCGAGTGTGCGCACCCCGGCTTCGCGCGTGTAATAACGGATCAGGTCCCGCAGCGCCTCATCGGTGAAGACGAATTCCTCGTCCTTCAGGCCATGCGCCTCGATCTGCTTGGGCAGCAGATGCTTCTTGGCAATCTCGACCTTCTCGTCCTCGGTATAGCCTTCGAGCCGGATGATCTCCATGCGGTCGAGCAACGGCTGCGGCAGGTTGAGCGTGTTCGCAGTGGTGACGAACATCACGTCCGACAAATCGATGTCGATTTCGAGATAATGGTCCTGGAACTTGTTATTCTGTTCAGGGTCCAGCACTTCGAGCAGCGCCGACGCGGGATCACCGCGGAAATCCTGGCCGAGCTTGTCGATTTCGTCGAGCAGGAACAGCGGATTGCTCGTTCCGGCCTTGCGCAAATTGGTGACAATCTTGCCCGGCAGCGAGCCGATATAGGTCCGCCGATGGCCACGAATCTCGGCCTCGTCGCGCACGCCGCCCAGCGACTGGCGCACAAATTCGCGCCCGCACGCCTTGGCGATGCTCTTGCCCAGCGACGTCTTGCCGACACCCGGCGGGCCGACGAGGCACAGGATCGGCCCCTTCAGCTTGTTGGTGCGCGCCTGCACCGCGAGATATTCGACGATCCGGTCCTTGACCTTCTCGAGCGCATAGTGATCCTCGTCGAGCACTGCCTGTGCAGCGGCGATGTCCTTTTTGAGCTTCGACTTCTTGCCCCAGGGCAGGCCGAGCAACACATCGAGATAATTGCGCACCACGGCCGCTTCGGCGGACATCGGCGCCATTGTCTTCAATTTCTTGAGCTCGGCGGTTGCCTTGCTGCGCGCTTCCTTCGACAGCTTGAGCGTCGCGATCTTCTGCGTCAGCTCGGCAATTTCATCGCCCTCGCCTTCCTCGCCCTCATTGCCGAGTTCGCGCTGGATCGCCTTCAATTGCTCGTTCAAATAATATTCGCGCTGGGTCTTCTCCATCTGGCGCTTCACGCGGCTGCGGATCTTCTTTTCGACCTGCAACACGCCGAGTTCGCCTTCCATGAAAGCGAGTACCATTTCGAGCCGTTTGCGCGGGTCCTGCTCCATCAGCAGCGCCTGCTTGTCAGCAACCTTGACCTGAATGTTGGCCGCGACCGAGTCCGCGAGGCGCGACGGGTCTTCGATCTCGCTGAGCTGCACGGCGGTTTCGGCGGGCAGTTTGCGGTTGAGCTTGGCATAGCTCTCAAACTGGTCGATCACCGATCGCACCAGCGCGGTCACTTCGCGGTTCACCTCGGCACCCTGCCCGACCAGCTCTTCCGCACCCGCATTGCCATGGAGCATTTCGATCTCGGCCACGAGATGGCCATCGCTTGCCTGCAGATCGGTCAGCCGCGCGCGCTGCTTGCCTTCGACGAGCACACGGACCGTGCCGTCGGGCAGCTTCAGCAGTTGCAGCACGGTGGCGGTGACGCCAATATCGTAAAGATCGTCGCGATCAGGGTCATCCTCGCCCGGATCGAGCTGGGCGACGAGAAAAATCTCCTTGGTTTCGCCCATCGCCGCTTCCAGAGCGGCAACTGACTTGTCGCGCCCGACGAACAGCGGCACGATCATATGCGGGAAAACAACGATGTCGCGCAGCGGCAATACTGGGAAAGTGGTGGTCATGCGATCTCCGACGGCGCCCGATCGGGACGCCAATTCTTCACTATATGGGAAGGCTGGTCGCGCCATCAATTGCTGTTTCGTTGTAGATCGCTTTTCTGCCGCCCGATTGGCCAGCACCGCCGCGATGGCGATGCTGCTCGCCGCCGCCCCCGCGCCCGAAAAGGGGCAGCCACCGCTCACGGCGCAAACCCAGCGATCGGGCGGGCCGATTGATCCCGAGCAAGCCGCACTGAGCTTCGACAGCGCCGATCTGGCGATTGAAGTGCTCCCCGAACGCCAGAATATCGTCGGCACCGCGACACTGGTGTTCACCGCGAGTGCGCCGCTCACCCGACTGGTGGTCGATCTCGACCGCAACCTGCCGGTCAGCCGGATTCGCATCGACGGCGCGACCTTATCGCCGAGCGCGTGGCGCAATCCCGAAGGAAAACTGGCGATCACCCTCCCCCGCGCGGTCGCCACCGGAGATCGCATCACCGCCGAGATCCGCTACGCCGGTACGCCGCATGTGGCGATCAATGCGCCATGGGACGACGGGTTCGTCTGGGCGAAGACCAAGGACGGCAAGCCGTGGATCGCCTCGACGGCCGAAGGCTATGGCTGCGACCTGTTCTGGCCGTGTCTCGACTTCCCGACCGGCGAGCCGGGTCGCGTCGACCTGCACATCACCGTGCCCAAGGGACTGTCGGCGCCGTCGAACGGCGTGCTGCTCGGCACCGATCGTCTGTCTGGCGGGCGATCGACCTGGCACTGGCGGGTCAAGCGCCCCAATACCTATGCGATCGCGCTCAATGTCGGCCCCTATCAGGTGATTTCGGGCAATTACAAAAGCCGTTTCGGCAACACGATCCCGATGTATTACTGGTATTTGCCCGGCGAAAAAGCGCAGGCCGAGGGGCTGTTTGCCGAATTCGCGCCGACGCTCGATTTCTTCGAAAGCGTGATCGGCCCCTACCCGTTCGGTGACGAAAAGCTCGGCGTGGTCGAGACGCCGCACCTCGGCATGGAGCATCAGACGATCAACGCCTATGGCAATCATTACGCCAAGGCCGCTGAAGGGTTCGACTGGCTGTTTCAGCACGAATTCGCGCACGAATGGTTCGGCAACCAGCTGACGGCGGCGAACTGGGACGATTATTGGCTCCACGAAGGCTTCGGCCAATATATGCAGCCACTCTATGGCCGCTGGCGCGAGGGCGAGGCACGCTATGCCACAATGCTCGATGGCCAGCGCACCCGGATCGAAAATCGCGCGCCGCTCGTGTCGGGCAAGGTGCTGACCGAAGAAGAGGTCTATGAGACCGCCAAGGGCGGGCCGGCGAGCGACATTTACTACAAGGGCGCCTGGACGCTCCACACATTGCGCTGGCTGATCGGCGACAAGGCGTTTTTCGACAGCGTGCGGCGGCTGGTCTATGGTCGACCCGATCCCAAGCCGGGCAATTTCGCGCCGCGCTTCGGCTCGACCGCTGAATTCGAGCGGATCGCGGCGGAGGAAAGCGGGCGCGACTTACGCTGGTTCTTCGATACCTATCTGCGGCAGGCAGCATTGCCCGAGCTGGTCACCGTCCAGCGCGACGGCAAGCTCATGCTGATGTGGAAGAACGCTGCCCCCTTCCCCATGCCGGTCGAAGTGCAGATCGACGACCGGATCGTGCGGATGGAAATGACCGGCGGGGTGGGTGAGCTGCCGTTGCCCGAGGGCGCGCATGTCGTGCTGGACCCGTTCGCCCGGGTGCTCAAGCGCTCGCTCGCGGTCGACGCGCTGCAAGCCTGGCAGCGCCAGCCGTCGCGATAATCGTTGCGGCGACCGTCACTTGTGTATTATATAACCATTACACACTGAGGTGATGGCCATGTTCGCGCATTATCCCGTCGGTCTGCCCGGCCTAATCGCGTTCGGGGTCGGCGGCCTGCTCTTCTTCGGCGCGCTGTTCGCAACGTGGCTGCGCGGTCGGCAAGCACCCAAAGCGGCTGACGGTCAGCGCGATCGGCGATCGATCCTCTGGATTGCACTGCAAGGCGTCGCGATCGGCATCGCGGGTGCGGGCCGCATCAGGGTCGACATCGTGCCCGACGCACCCTTGGCCCTCACTCAAGCCGCGATCGTGCTTATCCTGATGCTGAGCGCCGCCGTGCTGTTCGACAGGTCATCACGGGCGATGGGCAAGAATTGGGCGCTGGTCGCGCGCACCCGCGACGATGCGACGCTGGTCACCGGCGGGCCGTTCGCGTTCGTGCGCAACCCGATCTACGTCGCGCTAGCCCTGTTCATGACCGCGATGGCGATTGCTTATGGCCGCGCGGCCAATCTGGTGATCGCTTTCCCCGTCTATGCCTTTGCCACCAGGATGCGAGTCGCGAGCGAGGAAAAGGTCCTGCGGGCGCAATTCGGCCCCGCCTATGATGCCTATGCCGCGCGCGTGTCACGTTTCCTTCCCGGCATCATCTAGCAGGTGACGGAACCGACCGCCGCGACTACATCGCGGCAATGCCCGTTCGCGCGAAAATCTGTGGTCTGTCCACGCCCGAAACGACCGACGCTGCCGTCAAGGGCGGCGCGAGCCATATCGCCTTCATGTTCTTCGCGCCTTCACCGCGCTATCTGAGCTTCGCGCGCGCGGCGGCGCTCACGGCACGCGTGCCCGATCACGTCGGTCGAGTCGGGGTGTTCGTCGATCCCGACGACGACCTCGTCGATCAGGCGATTGCAGCGGGTGCCCTTACCACGCTCCAACTCCACAAGACCGCGCCCGATCGCACCGCGCGGCTGAAGCTGCGCACCGGCCTCGACATCTGGAGCGCCGTCGCGGTCCGCGAGCGGGGCGACCTGATGGCCGCACAAGCCTTCGTGGGCGCCGCCGATCGGATCCTCTACGACGCCAAGACGCCCGAGGGCGCGCTGCTGCCGGGCGGCATGGGGGTGCGGTTCGACTGGTCGCTGCTGCGCGATCATCGCCATCCGCTGCCCTGGGCCTTGTCGGGCGGCCTGACGGCGGAGAATGTGGCGGAGGCGGTGCGGATCACCGGTGCCGAACTGGTCGATGCGTCATCCGGCCTCGAAACCGCGCCGGGCATCAAGAATGTGGACAAGATCGCCGCGTTCCTTAAAGCCTTGTCTCACTTATGAACGCAGCAGTTATGAACGCACCAAATTCCTTCCGGGCCCAGCCCGATGACCGTGGCCATTTCGGTCAATTCGGTGGCCGCTATGTCGCCGAAACGCTGATGCCGCTCGTGCTCGAACTCGAGGCCGAATATAAGCGCGCCAAGGCCGACCCCGCCTTTCACGCGCAATTCGACGATTTGCTCGAACATTATGTCGGTCGCCCCAGCCCGCTTTATTATGCCGAGCGGCTGACCGAGGAACTGCGCAAGACTGCTGCTGAGGGGATGGGCGCGCAGGTCTGGTTCAAGCGCGACGAACTCAACCATACTGGCGCGCACAAGATCAACAATTGCATCGGCCAGATCCTGCTCGCGATCCGCATGGGCAAGACGCGGATCATTGCCGAGACCGGCGCCGGCCAGCACGGCGTCGCGACCGCCACCGTCTGCGCGCGCTTTGGCCTGCCCTGCGTTATCTATATGGGGGCGCGCGATATCGAGCGGCAGCAGCCCAATGTGTTCCGCATGAAGCTGCTCGGCGCCGAAGTCCGCCCCGTCACCAGTGGTGCGGCGACGCTGAAGGACGCAATGAACGAGGGGCTGCGCGACTGGGTCGCGAATGTCCACGATACTTTCTACATCATCGGCACTGCGGCAGGCCCGCACCCTTATCCAGAGCTCGTGCGCGATTTCCAGAGCGTGATCGGCAAGGAAGCGCGCGCGCAGATGCTGGCACGGATCGACCGGCTCCCCGACCTGCTAGTCGCGGCGATCGGCGGTGGATCGAATGCGATCGGGCTGTTCCACCCCTTCCTTGATGACGGCGAGGTCAAGATGCTCGGCGTCGAAGCCGCCGGGCATGGCCTCGACAAGGAACATGCCGCATCGCTTGCGGGCGGATCGCCGGGCGTGCTCCACGGCAACAAGACCTATCTGTTGCAGGATGAAGACGGCCAGATCACCGAGGCGCATTCGATCTCGGCGGGCCTCGATTATCCCGGCATCGGCCCCGAGCACGCGTGGCTGCGCGACATCGGCCGCGTGGATTATGCGAGCGCCACCGACACCGAAGCGCTCGATGCCTTCCAGCTGCTCTGCCGCACCGAAGGCATCATCCCTGCGCTCGAACCGTCGCATGCCATCGCCGCCGTCGCGAAAATCGCGCCGACGATGCGCGCCGATCAGATTATCCTCGCAAATTTGTGCGGGCGTGGCGACAAGGACATTTTTACGGTAGCTGAAGCGCTAGGGAGGACGATCTGATGGACAATACAACGACATTCTTATTGGCTTTGCTGTGTGTGGTTGTGGCGTTCCCGGTATCGGTTTGGCTTTTGACAAGCTTTGAAGCCCCGACTTCATACGCCGGAAACGCGCGAAGGACGTGCGAATATCTGGTCGCGTTGGTCACCGTTTTGCTGGTTTTGGAAACCGGTAGCGACCTGCCGTTGCGTCCGGATTTCCTGGCGCTAAGCATCGGAGGGACGTTCCTGTTGATCGCGCTCGATTGGCTGATGTTGGTCCCGGATGAGCGCCGAGCGTCCTTGTGAGTCGACCCACCGATAGTCTCAGCGCGGTCGTCAGGCTGCGCGGGCACCGGGACGAGACCCTCTTCACCGTCGCCGAGGCGCGGGGGACGACGCTGTGCGCAATCTAACGATGAGAAAGAGCCGCCAAACCGATTCGCGAGCATCATTGTTCACCATTTGTTCCGAAATGTCAAGATGACTCGCCTGTCCGCCGCCTTCCCAGCCGACCGCGCCGCGCTCGTCACCTTTGTGACGGCGGGCGACGGCCCGACCGCGGCCATCCTCGACGCCCTCGTCGAAGGCGGCGCGGATGTCATCGAGCTGGGCATGCCGTTCACCGATCCGATGGCCGATGGCCCCGCGATCCAGGCGGCGAATCTGCGCAGCCTCGCAGGCGGCACGACGACGCACGACATCCTGCAGATCGCCAGCGATTTCCGCGCGCGCCACCCGAGCGTCCCGCTGGTGCTGATGGGCTATGCCAACCCGATGCTGCGGCGCGGACCCGAGTGGTTCGCGAGCGCGTGCGCCAAGGCAGGCGTCGACGGCGTGATCTGCGTCGATCTGCCGCCCGAGGAAGATGAACTCGCCGCTGCGCTGCGCGCCGCCGACATCGCGCCGATCCGGCTCGCCACGCCGACGACCGACACCGCGCGGCTCCCTGCCGTGCTCGATGGCGCGAGTGGGTTCCTCTATTATGTCTCGGTCGCCGGGATCACTGGCCTCCAGCAAGCCGCGCAAGCCAGCATCGAAGACGCCGTCGCACGCCTCAAGGCCGCGACCGACCTGCCGATCGCGGTCGGCTTTGGCGTTCGCACGCCCGAACAGGCGGGTGCCATTGCGAGCGTCGCCGATGGCGTGGTGGTCGGCTCGGCGATCGTCGAGATCATTGCCCAGCACGGCGCCGATGCGCCCGCGCCGGTGCGCGCTTATATCGCCACGTTGAAGGCCGCGATCGTCGCGGCCGCGAAGGAAATTGCCAAGGAAACCATATGACCTGGCTCTCGAGCGTCCGCAACGCGCTCTCATTCGTCGTCCCGACCAAGAAGGACACGCCCGACAATCTGTGGCACAAGTGCAAGGGCTGCGGGCAGTTGGTGTTCACCAAGGAGCTTGCCGACAATCTCCACGTCTGCCCGCATTGCGAGCATCATGAGCGGATCGGCCCGAAGGAGCGCTTCGCCTATACCTTCGACGACGGCATCCACAGCGTGCTGCCGCCGCCGCGCGTGACCGAGGACCCGCTCAAGTTCCGCGACACCAAGCGCTATGTCGACCGGATCAAGGCGGCGCGCGCTGCGACCGGTGAGCCCGACGCACTGCTCAATGCGCGCGGGCTGATCGGCGGGCGCAAGGCGGTGATCGGCGTGCAGGACTTCGCCTTCATGGGCGGATCGATGGGGCTCGCCGTGGGCGAAGCGATTGTTGCGGGGGTGCAGGCAGCGATTGCCGACAAATGCCCTTATATCATCTTCACCGCCTCGGGCGGCGCGCGCATGCAGGAGGGCATATTGTCGCTGATGCAGATGCCGCGCAGCACCGTCGCCATCCAGATGCTCCACGATGCCGGGCTGCCCTATATCGTCGTGCTGACCGACCCGACCTCGGGCGGGGTGATGGCGGCCTATGCGATGCTGGGCGATGTCCAGATCGCCGAGCCCAAGGCAACGCTCGCCTTCACTGGCCGCCGCGTGATCGAAAACACGATCCGCGAAAAGCTGCCCGATGATTTCCAGACGTCGGAATATCTGCTCGCGCACGGGATGATCGACATGGTCAAGGCGCGCAAGGAACTGCCCGAAACGCTGGGCAAGCTGATCGATTATCTGTGCGTGAAGCAGGCGGCGTAACGCCGGTTTCACCTACGGACGCCCGCCATGGCTGATCATGCGCGATCGACCTCGCCTGCGGTGCAGGCGCAGCTCGACCGGCTGTGGGCGCTGTCGCCCGGCGCCGACATCCTCGGGCTGGAGCGGATCACCGCGCTGCTCGACCGGATCGGCAATCCGCAGCGCGCGCTGCCGCCAATGCTCCACGTGGCCGGGACCAACGGCAAAGGCTCGACCTGTGCTTTCCTGCGCGCGGCGATCGAAGCGGCGGGGCTGGCGTGCCATGTCTACACCAGCCCGCATCTGGTGCGGTTCAACGAACGCATCCGCGTGGCCGGTCGGCTGATCGACGACGACACGCTCGCGCCACTGCTCGCCGAGGTGCTCGATGCCGGCGGCGATATTGGCGCCAGTTTCTTCGAAGTGACGACCGCCGCCGCCTTCCTCTCCTTCACCCGCACGCCCGCCGATGCCTGCGTTATCGAGGTCGGACTGGGCGGGCGGCTCGACGCTACCAATGTCATCGAACGCCCGATCGCCACCGGGATCGCGCAGCTCGGCCTCGACCATCAGGCCTTTCTCGGCGACACGATCGAGCAGATCGCGGGCGAGAAAGCGGGTATCGCCAAACCCGGCGTACCGCTGGTGACGATGCGCTATGGCCCAAGCGTGTCGCAGCGCGTCGCCGACGTCGCCGGGCGAGTGGGAGCACCCGTCATCGCCTGTGGCACGGGCTGGCAACTCAAGGTCGGCGCATCGGTCCGCTATGAGGATGCCCAAGGGGTCGTCGAAACCGGCATGCCCCGACTCGCCGGGCCGCATCAACCCGAGAACCTCGGCCTCGCCATCGCCATGCTACGCCATCAGCGCGCGCTCAGGATTCCCACCTCCGCCTATCGCGCAGCGGCTGAATGGGCCGAATGGCCCGCGCGAATGCAATTGCTCAGCGCAGGGCCGCTCGCCAACATCCTCCCGCCGGGTAGCGCGTTGTGGCTGGACGGCGGGCATAATCCTGCGGCGGCGACTTCGGTGAGTACGGCCCTTAGGCTGCGCGCGGGCGGGCATCCGGTGCATCTGATCGTCGGGATGCTGGTCAACAAGGACGCGCGCGGGCTGCTTGCCCCTTTCGCGGCCTTCACCCGCACACTTCAGGCGGTACCAGTGCCCGACCATGCGCATCACGCGCCCGAAGCCCTCGCCGCCATCGCCAGCGACTTCGGGATCAACGCGAGCACCGCGACCGATGTCGAGGCCGCGCTGAACGTCATCGCCGATCGCGCCGATCCGGCCAATCCGCCGGTCGTGCTGATCGTCGGGACTCTCTATCTGGCGGGGAGCGTGCTCGCCGCCAATGACCAAACCCCGACCTAACCCGCCGCCCGCAGCGCGCGCAGCTTGTCGCTCGCCCATTTGTACATGTCGGCATCAGCGGCCCGCTGCGTACGGTCGAGCCGCTTCATGCGCGATTCGACTTCTTCCAGCACCGCCCGCGCGCGCGGCTCATAACCCTGATCGAGCAGCAGCGCGGCATAGCGGCAGCGCGCTTCCTCGCCCGGCATGCGCGTGACGATATCGGCATAGAGCGCGAGCGCCGCATCGGCCTCGCCCAATTCAGTCAGCACGCGGGCGCGCAACAGGGTCAGTCGGTCGCGGTCGCTTTGCGTCGACGGCGGCGTGATCGCGTCGAGCAACATGCGCGCTTCGCTGCTCTCGCCCGTTTCGAACAGCGCGCGCGCGAGCTTTGCCTCGGTGCGCGAATCACTGTCGGGCGAGCGCGCCAGTGCCGCGCGGTACATCGGCACCGCTTCGTCGAAGCGGCCAAGATCGCTCAGCGCATCGGCGACCCGGATGTGATTGGCGATCGTGTCTGCCAGCCCCAGCGCCTCGCGCGCGGCGCGCAGCTCGCGTTCGGGGTCGAGTCGCGCCTCCACCTGCGCGCGCACCGTGCGGACATGGCGATTACCCTGGATGCGCGGCAGCACTTCGATGATCACATAAGCGATCGTGCTCGCCCCCGGCAGGAAGACCAGCGCCATGATCCACAACTGGTTACGCCCGTTGCGGATGACGTCGATGACGCAAGCGACCTGGATCGCGAGCACGAGCAGGTAAAGGATCATGCCGCGCCCTCGACTGGCTCCTCGCCAGCGCTGCCGATCGACTGGTCGACCAGCCCCGTTCGGATCATCCACCAGAACAGGAAAACCCCCGGAAAAGCGACCACCGTGGTCATCCAGTAAAAGGTGACATAGCCGAATTTCTCGACCAGCGCGCCTGCCGTGGTCGCGGTCAACAACCGTCCGACGACGCTCGATGCCGCAGAAATCAGGGCATATTGCGACGCGGTGAAGCGCAGGTCGCAGAGGGCCGCGAAATAGGCAATCACCGTCACGCCGCCGATACCGCTCGCGATATTCTCAAAGCCGATCGCGCCCGCGAGGCCCCAGACGCTGTGCCCCGCGCCCGCCAGCAACGCAAAGCTGGCGTTGGAAACGGCCATCAGGATCAGACTGAGCAGCACCGACCGCTTCATCCCGAGCGACGCATAAAGCGCACCGCCGATGAAGATGCCGATCAGGTAAGCCCAGAAACCGACGCCGATATCATAGATGGCGATTTCGTCATTGCTGAACCCGGTATCGTTGAGCAGCAGCCGCAAGACGATCTGCCCCAGCGTGTCGCCAATCTTGTGGATCAGGATGAAGATCAGAACGATGATCGCGCCCTGCCGCTGGAAAAACTCGGTGAAGGGACCAATGATCGACGTCGCGATTTCGGCGAGGCCGCGCCGCGCGGCTGGCTCGCGATGCCGCTCGGGCTCGCCCATCACCAAGCCGGTCAGCATCGCCGGCAGCGCGAATGCGGCGCAGGCGAGATAGGCACCGCTCCAGCCGATCCGTGCCGCGAGCACCAGCGCCAGCGCGCCCGCCGCCACCGATCCGATCCGCCAGCCATATTGCGTCATCCCCGACCCAACGCCGAGCTGATAGGGTTTGAGCGTCTCGATCCGGTAGGCGTCGATCACGATGTCGAAGGTCGCCCCGGCAAAGCCGACCAGAATGGCTGCCATCACCGTGGCGCCAATGTCGGCCTTGGGATCCACCAGCGCGAGATTGACGACCGTCGCGATCACCAGCAGTCCCGCAAAAATCAGCCACGACACACGCTGACCCAGTCCGCCGATCAGCGGAATGCGCACGCCATCGACCATCCACGCCCATAACGGCTTGAGATTGTAGATCAGGAAGCCGAGTGTGAACGCGGTCACCGTTTTCTTGTCGATGCCATCCTGCGCCAGACGGCTCGTCAGCGTTGCGCCGATCATCGCATAGGGAAAACCCGACGACACGCCGAGGAAGAAGGCGGCAAGCGGTGCCTTTTCGACATAAGGCCGCACGCCCGCCAACCAGTCACTCTCGCGCGCCACATTCATCCGCCACTTGCTCCCGCCCCGATTCAGGCCGACACTAGCCGCAAAACAGGAGAAGGACAGCCATGAACGCGCCCGTTCTCGAAGGCCTGCGACCAACGCCGGGGCAGCTTGCGCTCGCCGAGCTGCTGGCGAACGGCGGCACCCGGGCGGCGGCGAGCATCACCCATGTCGACGCCACTGCCTATACCAGTGCCGAGCGCCACGCCGCCGAGCAGGAACGCATCTTCACCAAAGTGCCGCTGGTGGTCGCGCCATCCGCGCTGCTACCCAAACCCAATATGGCCGTGCCGCACGACGGCTTCGGCAAGCCGCTGCTCGTCACCCGCGACAAGAGTGGCACCGCGCATGTCTTCCTCAACGTCTGCCAGCATCGCGGCACGCGGCTGGTCGAGGGCGAGGCACCGGTTTGCGCGCCGCGCCTCATCTGCCCCTATCATGCCTGGAGCTATGCGCTCGACGGAGCGCTGGTGAGCATGCCGCGCGCCGACAGCTTTCCCGGGCTCGACAAGGCCGACTTCGGGCTCAAACGCTTGCCGACGGTCGAGGCAGGCGGGCTGATCTGGTTCGCGTTCGACGACGGCGCCGATTTCGGCGAAGCCCGCGCGCTCGGCGATGATTTCGACGCTTTCGGGCTTGCCCAACAGCATCTCTTCCGCCGCCGTACCCACCGCGTTGCCGCGAACTGGAAGCTGATCATGGACGCGTTCCTCGAAAGCTATCACGTCCAGCGGCTGCACGCGGCGACGATCGGTAAATTCTTCAAGGACGGCGTCACCACCGGCGACTGCATCGGCCCGCACCAGCGATCGGCGGTGGGGCGCGAGGCCGATCTGATCGCGGCGGCGCGCGGCGACTGGGGCCAGCTCCGCGCGGCGATTACCTATACCTATCAGATGTTTCCCGGCACCGTGCTGATCGTCAGCCCCGATTACATCAACCTCATGGTGATGATGCCGCAATCGGCGGGGGAAGTGTTGGTCGAGGATTTCATGCTGATCCCAGCCCCGCCCGCGACCGACAAGGCGCGCGATCATTGGGAGCGGAGCTGGGCGCTGCTCGACGGCGGCGTGTTTGCGGGCGAAGATTTTCGCGCCGCCGCGCTTGGGCAACAAGGGCTCGCCTCGGGCGCGATCGAGCGCATCACGCTCGGCACGCTGGAAACCGGCATCCGCCATTTCCACAATGCCGTCGAAGCGCAGCTTTAGGCCTCACGCTCGAACAGGGTCAGGCCGTCGGGAAGCCGTTTCGGCGCTTCGCCCTGGATGATCTGATCAATGACGAGGATCGCCTGCGCCAGTCGACGCTGGTCATAGGGTTTCGCCAACCATCCGTGCGCGAGTTCAGCGCCTTCTGGCGGGCAATCGCCGGTAACGAACAGCACATGCAGCCCCGCTATGCGCGCCGCGCGGGCGACATCGAGGCCACTACCGTCGGCTAGGCTGATGTCGGACACCACCAAGTCAATCGAGGCGCCGCTAGCGATCAATTCCACAGCATCGGCAACGCAGCCGAGCGTGCCGACCACGACATAGCCTTCGTCGCCCAGAAATCGTTCGTTATCAAAGGCAATCAGCGGCTCATCCTCGACGATCAGCAGCCGCTCCACCACACGCTTTTTCCGCCCGAACAACATTGCGATTCGTCACCCTTGCGCGCCCGTGGTTCGCAGCCGCTGCGAACCTACGCACCCGTAACGCCCGGGCGCCACCCAGGCCGCAAATTTTTTGAGCAATCGCGGCAATAGATTGTATCAGCACCCTGTGACTGTCCCGACATCCCCTTCCTCATCCTCGTCCGCCCCGCGCGCCGGACACCGCATTGCCAAATTGCTCGCGCGCGCGGGCATTGCCTCGCGTCGCGAAATCGAACGCATGATCACCGAGGGGCGCGTCGCGCTCGACGGCAAGCCGGTAGAAACGCCGGCGACAATCCTGACGTCGCTGCGTGGTGTCACCGTCGATGGCGCACCGGTCGAGGCCCCTGCCCCAGCGCGGCTGTTCCTCTATCACAAGCCGAGCGGCCTGCTCGTCACCGAACGCGATCCGGCGGGGCGGCGGACGATCTATGACCAATTGCCCAAGGACTTGCCCCGGCTCGTGCCGGTCGGGCGGCTCGATCTCAACACCGAAGGGCTGCTGCTCCTAACCACCGACGGCGAGTTGAAGCGTCAGCTCGAACTCCCGTCAACCGGCGTCGAACGGGCCTATCGTGCCCGCGCCTATGGCCAGGTCAGCCAGGCACAGCTTGAGGAGCTGATCGAAGGCGTCGAGATCGAAGGCGTGCGCTATGGTTCGATCAACGCCAATCTTGAGCGGCGGACCGGCGCCAATGTCTGGGTCGAAATGATCCTGACCGAAGGCAAGAACCGCGAAGTGCGCCGGGTGCTTGAGTTTCTGGGGCTGAAGGTCTCGCGTCTCATCCGCACCCGCTATGGGCCATTTCTGCTCGGCGATCTCAAACCCGGCGAAATTGGCGAAGTGCGGCAGCATGACGTCATCGGCTTCCGTCGCGATCCGACCAAAGGCCCCTCGCCCGAACGCGTCGATGCGACGCGCAAGCCAGAGTCGCCGCGGGCTGTTCCTGCGTCGACCGCCGCTCCCGCACGACGCGGTCGGCCCGCCCCGGCCGTGGCTGCCGAGCGGCCAAAACGCCCGCCGCGCAAAAAGCCGAGCCGCCCCGGTGATGCCGAAGCACCCCGCGCCACCAGCAAGCGCGTCGAGCGGCCCACCGGCACGATCACCGCGCGCCCTGCCCGGCCCAAACGCTCGCGCCGCCCCGGCGATGCGCGCCCCTCGCGGCCGAAAAGCTGATGCGGGTGATTGCGGGGACATGGCGCGGGCGGCAGCTTGTCGCGCCCAAGGGCGACACGACGCGCCCCACCGCCGATCGCACGCGCGAGGCGCTGTTCTCGATGCTGACGAGTCGTCTTGGCAGCTTCGAAGGCGTCGCCGTCGCCGACCTCTTCGCAGGCTCGGGCGCGCTGGGGATTGAGGCACTGTCGCGCGGTGCTGCAAGCTGCCTGTTCGTCGAACAGGATCGCGCCGCGATCGACGCACTCCGCGCGAATCTGGCCAAGCTCGGCGCGACCGGCGATGTCCGTGCGATGTCGGTGCTGGGGCTGGGCGCGGCGACGGCGCCGCTCGATGTGGTGATGATGGACCCGCCGTACGGCTCGGGCGCGGGCGCGGTGGCGCTCGACAAGCTCACCCGCCTCGGCTGGATCGGCGCGGGCACCTGGGTCAGTGTCGAAACCGCGTTCAACGAAGAACTCGATATCGACGGCTTCGCCATCGACGCAAGCCGCACCCACGGCAAGGCGAGGATCACCTTGCTGCGGCGTGCGGCCTGAACGTCGGCTGGTCTTTGGGTCGGATTACTGCTGCAGGAGACGGAGCACGCCCTGCTGGCTCTGGTTCGCCTGCGCCAGCAGCGCATTCGAAGCCTGCGACAGGATCTGCGACTTCGCCAGTTCGGTCGTTTCGGTCGAGAAGTCGACGTCTTCGATCCGGCTGCGTGCGTCGGTCAGATTGGCGACATTGTTGGTCAGGTTGTTGACCACGGACTGGAGGCGGCTCTGGCCGGCACCCAGCGTCGCGCGAGTCGTGTTGACCGCCGAGATCGCCGTATCGAGCACGCCGAGCGCGGTGTTGGCGCCCGCTGCCGTCGACAAGTTCGAGGCAACTGCCGCCGCTAGATCGAGTCCGCCAAAGTTCAGCGTCACGATATCACCCGCCGACGACGATGTTTGAATGTCGATCGTCGAAGCTGCGGTGTTGAGCAGCAGCACGCCGTTGAAGTTCGTCTTCGTCTGAATGTCGGTGATTTGCGCCGTCAGCTGCGTCACTTCGGCCTGCAGGTTGGTGCGATCACCATCGCTGTAGGTGCCCGAAGCCGACTGGACCGCGAGTTCGCGCAGCCGCTGCAGAATGTTGGAAACTTCACCGAGCGCGCCGTCGGCCGTCTGCGACAGAGCGATGCCGTCATTGGCATTGCGGATCGCCTGAGTCTGGCCGCGAATCTGTGCGGTGAAGTTTGACGAAATGGCGAGGCCGGCGGCGTCGTCCTTCGCGGAGTTGATGCGCTTGCCGGTTGACAGGCGTTCGATGCTCGTCTGCGTGGCAGCAGTCGCGCGGTTGTTTGCATTGGTCGCCTTGAGCGCGGCGACGTTAGTTCCGATGACCGTCATAAAATGACACCCCCAAGTGACCAGACGACCCGCAAGGCCGCCTTTCGTGGTAGATGGAATATCACCTGAGTTGGTAAAGATGCCGTTAACGCAGCTTTACGGAATCAAAATGCTTGAATTTCAATGATTCTTAGGCGGTACCGGCGGCCCGCGCGATGCTCAGGAACAGCCAATAAAGCCCACCTGCCAGCGCCATAACCGCAGGCAAAGTCAGCACCCATGCAAGTGCCATGTTGCGGATCGTCGACGCTTGCAGCGCGGCGCCGCTCGCCACCGTCGCCCCGGCGACGCCCGACGAAAGGATATGAGTCGTGGAAACCGGCATCGCGAACACTTCAGCGAGCAGGATGGTCGTTGCTCCCATCATCTCGGCTGATGCACCCATGCCATAGGTCATATGGGTCTTGCCGATCTTCTCACCCACGGTGACGACAATCCGCTTCCAGCCGACCATCGTGCCGAGGCCCAGCGCAATCGCGACCGCAATCTTCACCCAGTTCGGGATGAATCGCGTGCTCTTCTCCAAGCCTTTTTGATAGCCTTCGACAGTCTTGCGATCGGCGTCGTTGAAGATCGCATGATCCTTGTCGCTCTTCAGCGCGAGCTTGCTCGCGTCGAGCGTCAGATACATGTCGGTGCGCAGTTTGGCAGTCTCTGCGGCTGGTACATCGGCGAGCGAGCCATGTTGCGCGAGCCGAGCGCCGATATCGCGCGCGACGGTGCCGAGCGCGGCATAGACGACCGGATCACTCGCCGACTTGGTCTTCAATGCGCTCGCCAGCACCTCGCGCGCTTCGCCCGGGGTGACGCTCGCCGTCCCGGCGCGGCCTTTGAAGGAATCAGCGGCGGCATTGGCCTGCACGACGATGGCCGCCGTATCGCGCGCGGTCAGGTTGCGATCGAGCGCGTAGGCCGTTGGCGCGCAGCCGATCAGGATCAGCATGATCAGCCCCATGCCCTTTTGCCCGTCATTGCCGCCATGGGCGAAGCTGACGGCAGTGCAAGTGAAGATCAGCAGCGCCCGAATGCCGGCCGGCGGCGGCTCATTGGCGGCCGGGCGCTCGTAAAGCTTCGGATTGCGCAGAATGGCCTTCATGAGGAACAGCAACACCAGCGCGCCAACAAAGCCAATCACCGGCGCGATCAGCAGGCCCGTCAGCACCTTCTGCGCTTGCCCCCATTCGACGCCCGAGGTGCCGCCGGTGTCAGCCGACAGCAACTGGTTGGCAAAACCGACGCCGAGGATCGAGCCAATCAGCGCATGGCTCGACGAATTGGGCAGCCCGACATACCAGGTCGCGAGATTCCACAGAATCGCCGCGAGCAGCAGCGCAAAGATCATCGCAAAACCGGCATTGCTGCCGACATTGAGGATCAGTTCCACCGGCAACAGTGTCACCACCGAATAGGCGACGGCGCCGCTCGACAGCAGCACCCCAAGCAGATTGAACAGCCCCGACCACACGACCGCGACCGGCGCGGGCATCGAATTGGTATAGATAACCGTCGCGACCGCATTGGCCGTGTCGTGAAACCCGTTCACAAATTCGAAGCCGAGCGCGATCAGCAGCGCGAGCGCCAGAAACACCAGCACGCCAGTGCCAAGCTGTTCGCCGACCTGCGCGGTATCGGTCATCACGCTGAACCCGGCATAGATCGCCCCGCCCACCAGCGTGGCGAGGAACAGCCAACGACCGGCAGACGGCAACCCGCGATCGAGTTCGGGCCGCTCGGGTGGAACGGCGGCGCCGCCGGTTGCGTCGATCGGGGAAGATGCCATGGATCGTGTCGTTGCCCGCCTAGTGTGTCAAAGCGATGACGGTCGCTCGCGTCATTCCTGCGCCGCGAGCACGGCGGCCATGGCCGGCATCACCGCCTCCAGCGCCTTGACGGGGCGGATCATCACGCGAAAATTGGTGATCTTGTCGTCGTCATTCCAATGGATGATGTCGACGCCGTTGACATGGATGCCGTCGATCTCAAGCGTGAATTCGAGCACGGCGGAATGATCGCCGATCCATTCCTCCGCATAGCGGAAACTGGGGGTGCCGAGGACCTGCTGCGCCGCGCTCAGATATTTGACCGTCAGCGCCTTGCCGATTTGCGGGCTGTGGACCGCAGGCGACTGGAACACGCAGTCATCGGCGATCAGATCGTTGAGCCCCGCTGCATCGCGCGCGTCCATCAAACGGTGCCAATGATCGATTGCTGCTGCCATGATGCCCATCCCCCTCAATATTGCCCGTAACGGCCCTTGACCGATTCCAGCAGTGCCGCGCTGTCATAGCCGATGCCGTCCTTGAACACGATTACGACTTTCTCGATGTCGGCGATTCGCGTTGCCGGGTTGCCGTCAACCAGCACCAAATCTGCATTCTTGCCTGGCGCGATCGAGCCAATACGGTCCGCGACGCCAAGATAGGTCGCGCCGTTGAGCGTCCCGATCCGGATCGCCTCGACCGGCGAGAAACCCGCCTCGACCAGCAGCTCAATCGCGCGCTGGTCGCCAAAGCCCGGCAGCACATTGCCTGCCCCCGTCGGATCGGGGCCAGCAATCAGCAACCCGCCCGCCGCGACGAACGCGCGTTCGAGCGCCAGCGCATTGGCCCATAGCTTCGCGTCCACGGCCTTGCCCGCCGCACTCCGACTCTTCTGCAAGGTCAGATTGTAGAAATAATCGGCACGCGCTTCGGGCAGCAGCAACTCAAGCTGGCGCGGCGGCAGCGTGCGATAACCCGGCGCATAGGTTTCGAACACCGGCAAGGTCGACGTCACCGCAACCTTGTGATCGACCAGCAGCTTGATCAACGCGCGCGCGTCGGCGCTGTCGGCAGCCATGCCCGCCAGCGTTGCCTCGCCCTGATCCTTTGAGCATTGATCAGGCGTCTTGCCCGGGTCATTCTGCGTGTTGACCCAGAAGCCATGTTCGAAATCATCGATCCCGAGCCCGACCGCTTCGGGATAGCTGACCGAGCACAAATGCCCCGTCACCTTGATCCCGCGCGCATGCGCCGCGTCGATCGCGGCTTTCAGCGCGGCGCGACTGATGTTGATATAGGCCTTGAACGACGTCACCCCGCGATCGGCCCAGTAATTGATCGTCTGCGTCGCATCGGCAGCATCCTTCAGCGGATGCATCTGGATGAACGGACTGCCCGCGCCTTCGAGATAGGGGCCGGTGACATCGACATGCGGCCCGGGCAGCGCGCCCGCGTCGATCTGGGCTTTGAGGTTCAAGTCGGCATAGGGCTCGACGCTGCCGGTCGTACGGATCGTCGTCACACCCCCGGCGAGATAGAGGCGCGGCGCGCTGAAAGTCATTTGTGGCACGAGCACCGGCGGCGCGAACCTGCCAGTTGCGTCCAGACCCGGCAGCGCGATGTAGAACAGGTGATTATGCATCCCGACGATGCCGGGAATGATGCTCTTCCCGCTGCCATCGATCACGGCATAGCCCGTGGGCACGAGGTCGCCACCCGCCTGCACAGCGGTAATCCTCGTCCCGTCGATCAGGACCGTGCGATCTTCGTTCGGTGCAGCGCCAGTGCCATCGATAACGCGGACATGTGTGATGGCGATCCGCCCCGGCCCCTGTTTGACGAATGGCTTCACCGTCGCGCCCAACGTGGCGGGCGGCGCAGGCAGCAACCTGGTGGCCATGTCGATCTTCTGGGCGGGTGCCGCGCCCGCGAGCAATCCGGCGCCGACCAAAAGTACCATGATCCGCATCTCGATCCCCTTCCCGTCCCGGCGCGTGGCGATGGGCTTGCCCGCTATTGGCCGCGCACCGCATTATCGATGGTGCGGTTGGGCTTGTCTATGGAGCACCGCGCCGCGTAACCGGGCCGTCATGCTTCTCAACCCGCCCGACCATGCCACCACGCCCGCGCCGATTGCCGCCCCCGCCCCAGCAACGCCGCTCAAGATTCTGACCTGCCTGCACAGTTTCGATCCCGGCGGCGTCGAACGTGTTGCGTTGCGGCTGAACAGCATGTGGCATGACTCGGGCGCCGACGTCCGCCTCGTCATCGGCCGCGACAGCGATGCCGCGCACGCCGGGATCAAGGCGCTACCCGCCGATCTACGCTACGAAATCATCCCCGGCGGCGAGCACATCGATCGCCGCACGCAACTCGTCTGGATGCTGCGTCACTTGCCCGCGATCATCCGGCGCGAGCGACCCGATGTGCTGTTCTGCGCGGGCAATACCTATAGTTCGGTCTCCGTTGGCATGAAGCTGATCCTCGGGCGAGCCTGTCCGCCGATAGTCGCCAAGGTGAGCAACGACCTCGACCGGCGCGACATGGGGCCGGTGCTGCGCTTCTTCTATCATCGCTGGCTGCGCGCGCAGGCGGGGTTCATCGACCGCTATGTCGGCATGGCGCCGGCAATGGCCGACGAGATCGCCCGTGCCACAGGCGTTGGTCGTGATCGGATCGCGATCGTCAACGATCCGATCTTGCGCGGGAGTGAGCTGGCCCGCTTTGCAGGGATCCATGTCGAGCGCGCAGATCCGGGCGTGGGCCGGCATTTTGTCGCGATCGGGCGGATGAAGCCGCAAAAGAATTTCTCGCTGTTGCTGCGAGCCTTCGCGCGCATGGCGACACCCGTCGACCGGCTGACGATCTTGGGTGAAGGTCCCGAGCGCCCGATCCTGGAAGCGCTCGCATCCACACTGGGGGTCGCCGATCGCATCGCGATGCCCGGCCATGTCAGTGATTTGACGGCTTGGCTGGCCGATGCCGATGTGTTCGTGATGTCGTCCGACTATGAGGGCGTCCCCGCCGTACTGATCGAAGCGATCGCCGCCAATCTCGCCGTGGTGGCCACCGATTGCAGCGTCAGCATGCGCGATCTGGTGGGGGGCGGCGCGTTCGGTCAGCTCGTGCCCGTCGGCGACGAAGCGGCGCTCGCGGCAACGATGGCGCAGGCACCACGCAGCCAGCCCGATCACGAAGCGGCGCTTGACCACGCCCGTCACTTCACGCTTGAACAAGGCGCGGCAGACTATCTGGCGCTGATGCGCACCCTCGTTGCGCAAACTGCGCAACGCTGATCGCTTATTCGGCGGTTGCCCCGCGCACCCACGTTCCCTAATCGTTCACCGATGACTCTGCCTGCGCCTTCGCCCGACGACCCTCCCTATCTGCGCGGGCTGAACCCGCCGCAGCGCGAGGCGGTGCTCACCAGCGACGGCCCGGTGCTGGTGCTCGCGGGCGCGGGCACCGGCAAGACGGCGGCACTGACCGCGCGGCTGGCGCATCTGCTCTACACGCGCAAAGCCTATCCGTCCGAAATCCTGTCGGTCACCTTTACCAACAAGGCGGCGCGCGAAATGCGCGAGCGCGTCGGGCGGCTGGTCGGCGATGCAGTTGAAGGGATGCCGTGGCTCGGCACGTTCCACGCGATCGGCGCGAAGATGCTGCGGCGGCATGCCGAACTCGTGGGCCTGCAGGCGAACTTCACGATTCTCGACACCGACGATCAATTGCGCGTCCTGAAACAGCTGATCTTCGCGGCCGATCTCGACGAAAAGCGCTGGCCCGCACGCCAGCTCGCCGGGATGATTGACGGGTGGAAGAATCGCGGGCTGGTCCCTGGTGATCTCGACGCGAGCGAAAGCGAAGGCTTCGCCAATGGGCGCGGCCAGGAATTTTACGCTGCCTATCAGATGCGCCTTGCGGCACTCAACGCCTGCGACTTCGGCGATCTGCTGCTCCACATGCTGACAATCCTGAAGCGCGAGCCCGCCGTGCTTGAGCAATATCAGCAGCGCTTTCGCTACATCATGGTCGACGAATATCAGGACACCAACACCGTCCAATATCTCTGGCTGCGGCTGCTCGCGCAGGCACGCAAGAACATTTGCTGCGTCGGTGATGACGACCAGTCGATCTACTCGTGGCGCGGCGCGCAGGTGGAAAATATCCTGAAGTTCGAGCGCGATTTCCCCGGTGCCAAGATCATCCGGCTCGAGCAGAATTATCGCTCGACGCCGCACATCCTCGCCGCCGCCTCGGGCGTGATCGCCAACAACAGCGGGCGGCTCGGCAAGACATTATGGACCGCCGAGGAATCGGGCGAGAAAGTCCGTGTCATCGGCGTGTGGGACGGCCCTGAAGAAGCGCGCCGCGTCGGCGAGGAAATCGAAACGGCCCAACGCCGGGGCACCAGCGTCGACAAGGTCGCGATCCTCGTGCGCGCGCAGCATCAGACGCGCGAGTTCGAAGACCGCTTCATCGCGATCGGCATGCCCTATCGCATTGTCGGCGGTGTACGCTTCTATGAGCGGATGGAGATCAGGGACGCGCTTGCCTATCTGCGGATCGTTCATCAATCGGCCGACGATCTTGCGTTCGAACGCATCATCAACGTCCCCAAGCGCGGGCTAGGCGACAAGGCAGTCGCCAAGCTCCACATGCTCGCGCGCGCAACCGGCGTACCGCTGACGACCGCCGCCGCGCGCATTCTCGATAGCGATGAATTGACGCCGCAGGCCCGTCGCAGCCTCGGCAATTTCGTGCTCGATCTCGCGCGCTGGCGGCAAATGGCGAACGACCTGCCCCACCCCGATCTCGCGCGGCAAATCCTCGACGAGAGTGGCTACACCGGCGCGCTGCAGGCCGAGAAATCGGTCGAGGCGTCGGGGCGGCTCGAAAACCTCACCGAACTCGTCCGTGCGATGGAGGAATATGACACGCTCGGCGCGTTCCTCGAACATGTCAGCCTCGTGATGGATAACGAGGCCAACGCCGGTGAGGCCAAGGTCACGATCATGACGATCCACGCCGCCAAGGGGCTGGAATATGACAGCGTCTTCCTCGTCGGCTGGGAAGAAGGGCTGTTCCCCTCGCAACGCGCGCTCGACGAAGGCGGCACCGCCAGCCTCGAAGAAGAACGGCGCCTCGCCTATGTCGCGATCACGCGCGCGCGGCGCAAAGCAGTGATCCTGCACGCCGCCAACCGCCGCATTTATGGCCAGTGGACCTCAAGCATACCGAGCCGCTTCGTCGGCGAACTGCCGCCTGCGCACACCGAGTCCGAAAACAGCATGGCCGGCGGCGAAAGCCTGTGGCGCGCGAATTGGTCCGAACGTGCTGATCCCTTCGCCGACGTCGCACGCGGCACGGGACGAGGCCCCGGCTGGCAGCGCGCGGCGGGCGGCAGCTTCGTGCGCGAACCTGCCCGCGTGGTCGAAGCGCGCGCATCGGCGGTAAGCCTCGGCAACAAGGGGCGCACCGACCTGAGCGTCGGCATGCGCGTGTTCCACCAGAAATTCGGCTATGGCGCGATTGCTGAGATAGAGGGCAACAAGCTCGAAATCGATTTCGAAGATGCTGGGCGGAAGCGCGTGATCGACAGCTTCGTGACGCTCGGCTGACGCTAAGCCCGATCCACTGCCAGCAGCGTTTCGCCCTGATAGAGCGCCCCCGCCGGATCAAACCCCTCGATCGCGAAAAAAGGGCGGTCGGTGATCTCGATGTCGTTGAGGCCCGTCAGCCGATAGGTGCCGATCTTGGCCTCGCGCGGGGGGCTTGCCGTCGCGCTCGACGGCGACCGCGTCAATGTGGAGCTCGCCGTGGCGCGTGTAGAGGATGTGCGGCGCGAGTATGACGCGTTGGCGGTTATAGGTCACGACGATGCACAGCCGTCGCACGATCGCTTCCAATATCGTCGGGACGGGACCGGTCGGCGTCGCGGTGTCGGGGCTGCTGCTCATACGCACACAATAAAGTAATTCGCTGCGACGCAGCAAGCATGATCACCACGCCGCTTGCGATTTGGCGGACGCGCGCGTAACCCGCGCGCTCAATGCGCTTCGGCCTCCCTACCGGGCACCAGCTTGCGGTGCTGTTCGCCACACTTGCGTTGGTGTGCCGCGTGGCCGTGCCGACGGGATTTATGGTCGGCGAAGGCACCGCCGGGCCAACGATCGTGATCTGTTCGGGCAGCGGCCCGATGACGATGTCGCTGCCGGGTGTCCCAGCCAAACCTGACGGCAAGGCCGACAAGTCGGATCATCACTGCATCTTCGCCGCCGCGCATGCCGCAGCCCCCGCGCCCGTCCCGAGCGGCGATGCGCTGGTGCTGCGCGCCGCCCCCGCTGTGCCGATGGCCCTCAGCGGCGATCTGCGCCCTGGCCTCGGCCTCGCCGCACCGCCGCCACCCAAGACCGGCCCCCCTGCCCTTCGCTGACTTGCCGCCGCTGTCCTCGCGCTGAGGACGGCTTTGCTGACCGTCAAGCGAACGGAAATTCCCCATGTCGATTCATCTTGCGGGCGCATCGCGCCTTGCGCTTGCCTTGCTGCTTCTCCCCACCGCTGCCCTTGCCGAAGAAGGCGAAGGCCATGACACCAAGCGTCATGACGATGTGCTGGTTGTCGCGCAGCGCGAAGCCGCCGCGATCGAGCAGGTCCCGAACACACGCGCGAGCGTCACTGCCGAGCAAATCCAGACCACGATCAACGCCGTAAATGTTGAGGACACGCTCAAATATCTGCCGAGTCTGGTCGTCCGCAAACGCCATATCGGCGACACCCAGTCACCGCTCGCCACGCGCACCTCGGGCGTTGGCGCCAGCGCGCGCAGCCTGATCTATGCCGATGGCGCGCTGCTCTCGGCGCTGATCGGCAACAACAACACCAGCGCCAGCCCGCGCTGGCAGCTCGTCAGCCCGCAGGAAATCAGCCGGATCGATGTGCTCTATGGCCCATTCTCGGCGGCCTATCCGGGCAATTCGATCGGCGCGGTCGTCAACATTACCACAAGGCTGCCCGACAAACTCGAAGCGAGCATTGATGGCAGCGTCAACGTCCAGAACTTCAATCAATATGCGACGTCGCAAGTGCTGCCGAGCTATTCGATCGGCGGCACGATCGGCGACCGCTTCGGCCCGCTCGCGATCTTCGCCAGCGCCAGCCATGTATCGAGCCGCGCGCAGCCGCTGGCCTATGCGACCGCGATCCGCCCGGCGGCGACCAGCGCTACGGGCACGCCCACGACCGGCGGCTTCGAAGATATCAACCGCGCCGGTCAGCCGATCCGTGTGCTCGGCGGCAGTGGCATCGAATCGCAGCAGCAGAGCTTCTTCAAGTTCAAGGCCGCGCTGAACCTGCCGCTCGACATGCACCTCGTTTACGTCGGCGGGCTGTTCGTCAACGATACGCAGGCAACGGCGGAACCCTATGCCTTCACGGCAGCCGGGCCCCCCGCCTATTCGGGCACATTCAATATCGGCGGCTACGCCTACACAGTACCGGCCAGCACTTTTTCGAACAACGTCTACACCATTGCACAGCGGCACTGGTCGCAATCGCTGTCGCTGACGGGTGATGGCGAACGTTTCGACTGGCAAATCATCGCGACGTTGTTCGATTTCGCCAAGGACGTGCAACGCGTACCGACCGCCGCTTTGCCAGGTGCCCTCACGGGCGGCGCAGGCAACATCGTGCGGCTCGACGGCACCGGCTGGTCGACAATCGACGCCAAGGCGGCGTGGCGACCCGGCAATCATGTGATCAGCTTCGGCTATCACCGCGACCGCTTCACGCTCGCCAGCAATCGCTACTCGACGACCGACTGGCGGATCGGCAGCGAAGGCGCGCTCAACCAGGCATCACGCGGTCGCACCCAGACCGATGCGCTGTGGGTGCAGGATGCCTGGACGATCGTGCCGACACTGACGCTGACGGCGGGCGGGCGCTATGAGTGGTGGCGCGCCTCAAACGGCTTCAACTTCGCGGCGACTCCGGCCTTTTCGGTCAACCAGCCGCAGCTATCGGCCAATCTTTTCTCGCCCAAGGCATCGCTGCGCTGGCACGCGGCGCCCGACTGGCGCCTGACCGCGTCCTTCGGTCAGGCCTATCGCTTCCCGACGGTGAGCGAACTTTATCAGGCCGTGACGACCGGGCCGACAATCACTTCGCCCAACCCCACCCTGCGCCCTGAACGTGCCCTCTCGGAGGAAATCAGCGTCCAATATGGCCCCGACAGTCGCTACGTCCGGCTGTCGCTGTTCAACGAAGAGATCAAGGACGCCTTGCTCTCCCAAAGCGCGCCGCTGGTGCCGGGATCATCCACGCTGTTCAATTATGTCCAGAATGTCGACCGCGTGCTGACGCGCGGATTGGAATTCGCGTTTCAGCAGACCGATCTGCTGCCGCGCTTTGACGTGTCGGGCAGCCTGACGCTGATTGACCCGCGCATCCGCGCCAACACTGCATTCCCGGCGGCAATCGGCAAGCGCCCGCCGCAGCTGCCAACGCGCAAGGCAACGATCGTCGCGACCTGGCGCCCCGATGATGCCACCGCGCTGACGGCCGCGCTGCGGCACGCCAGCCGCTCCTTCGGAACGATCGACAACAGCGATCCTGTGGCCAACACCTTTCAGGGATTCGACGGCTATACCGTGGTCGATCTGCGCGCGAGCTTCCGCGTGGCAAAGCAGTGGCGGCTCGCCTTCGGTGTCGACAATGTCACAGGCGCCAAATATTTCCTCTTCCACCCCTTCCCGCAACGCAGCTTCGTCGCCGAATTGCACTGGCAACTTTGACAAGTGGGGTCACTGCTCCGATATCCCGACCATGGGATCCTGGACAGGATGGATAGCCGCGATTGCGAGCGCGCTGGCAATCGCGGGCATTGGCTGGGTGCTGGCCGCAGCAATTGTTGCGGCTCGCTTCGGGCGTTTGCTGCGTGCGCCAAGCGCATCGGTCGCGCCCGAAGCAGCCACGATCCTGAAGCCGCTTTATGGCGCCGAGCCAAAGCTCGGCGACAATCTCCGGAGTTTTTGCGATCAGCGTTGGTCAGCGCCGGTGCAGATCGTCGCGGGCGTCCAGTCGGGCGATGATGGCGCGCTGGCCGCGCTTCACCCGTTCGGCGCGGCAATCGATACCGTCATCGATCCGCGCATCCACGGCGCCAATGCCAAGATCGGCAATCTGATCAACATGACGCCCGCGATCCGGCACGACCTGATCGTGCTGAGCGACAGCGACATCGCGGCGCCCACCGATTATCTCACGCGCGTCGCCGCGACGCTGGCCGAACCGGGTGTTGGCGCCGCAACCTGCGCTTATGCCGGGCGCGGTGATTGCGGTATCTGGTCGGTGCTGGGCGCGGCGGGCATCAGCTATCATTTCCTCCCCAGCGTGCTGCTCAGCGTCGCGCTGCGGACGGGCGACGTATGCATGGGTTCGACGATCGCGATGCGGCGCGACACGCTGGAGCGGATCGGCGGCTTCGACCGCTTTGCCGACATTCTCGCCGATGATCATGCGATCGGCGCGGCGGTGCGCGAGCTGGGGTTGAGCGTCGCGATTGCGCCGGTAATCGTGACGCATGCGTCGGCCGAGCGCAGCTTTGCCGAGCTGGCGCGCCACGAGCTGCGCTGGGCAGCTACGGTGCGCGATCTCAACCCGGCAGGCTATGTCGGGCTGGTCCTCACTCACCCGCTTCCCTTTGCGCTGATCGCGGCAGGATTCGCGCCGGGCTGGCCGAGCGTCGCGCTTGTCGCGACCGCAGTCGCCGTCCGCATCGCTTCGGCACGGGCGATCGACAAAATGGTCGGTCGAACAACGGCCCCGCGATGGCTGCTGCCGCTGCGGGACTTGCTCAGCTTTGCGATATTCGTCGCGAGTTTCTTCGTGCGGCAAGTCCGTTGGCGCGACACCGAGCTGGCGATGCGCAAAGCCGGCCGGATCGAGATCAAGCGCGCGTGAAGACGCTGATCGTGACCGCCGATGATTTCGGCGCCGCCACCGAAGTCAATGACGCCGTCGAACGCGCCCACCGCGACGGCGTGCTGACCTGCGCGAGCCTGATGGTCACCGGTGACGCCGCTGCCGATGCGGTCGCACGCGCGCGCCAGTTGCCCACACTCGGCGTTGGCCTGCACCTTGTTCTCGTTGAAGGGACGCCCGCCCTGCCGCCCGAGCAACTGCCCGATCTGGTCGGCGCCGACGGTCGTTTCCGCACCGATATGGCGCGCTTTGGTGCAACGCTGTTCTTCAAGCCCGCCGCCCGCGCACAGCTCCGCGCCGAGATTGAGGCGCAATTCGCTGCCTTTGCCGCAACCGGACTGCCGCTCGACCATGTCAACGCGCACAAGCATTTCCACTTGCACCCGACGATTGCCGGGCTGGTGATCGAGATCGGCCGCCGCCACGGCATGAAGGCCGTGCGCGCACCGGTGGAGCCGTTCGCAATTGTGTCGCAGGTCGAACAATCCCAGCCGGACTTCACGAACCGCGTCGCCGACCTCTGGGCGAAACGCCTGCGCAGCCGATTGCGCAGCAAGGGGCTGCGGTTGCCCGATCAGGTCTTCGGCCTTGCCTGGAGCGGCGCGGTGACGGCGGATCGCCTGGCCGCGCTGATCCCGTTGCTGCCGCCGGGGGTGACCGAAATTTACAGCCACCCGGCGATGACCGACGACTACCCCGGCCACTATCCCGGCTATCGATACGCCGATGAGTTTGCCGCCCTCGTCGACCCGCGCGTGATTGGCGCGGTCGATGAGTCGGGCGCCCGCCGCGCCCGCTTCGCCGACCTCTGCTAATCCCGCGCTCGCCTAGTTCAGGCCAAAGGCGCTCGGCCGTGCCTCTTTGAGCATAGCCTGACGCACGAGCGGGACCGGCGGGCCGCCATAGCTCAGAAACGAGTCGTGGAACGCCTTGGGATCATCCTTGCCACCATGCGCCCCGGCATAATCGCGGCGCAGCGCGCGGATCATCAGCTTGCCCAGCGTATAGTTCAGATAGGCCGGATCATAGGTGCCGCGCGCCGCCTGCTGCTTCGCCGTGCCTTCGTCCTGATAGCATTGGTTGCGGAACATCGTTTCCATCGATGCCTGGCTTTCGCCGCCGGCGTGCAGCTTGATCGCCGCGAGGAAGCGGCAATTACGCAGCAACGCATTGGCAAGCTGGCCGATATGCGTTTCGGGATCATCCTTGTTCAGGCCTGCATCCCACATCATCTGCTCGGCATAATGCGCCCAGCCTTCGGCAAAGGCATAGCCGACGAATAGCCGCCCGAAGATCGACGGGGAGCGATTGGCGTGGAGAAACTGGACGAAATGGCCCGGCATCACTTCGTGGACTGAGGTGAACAGCAGGTCCTGCTTGCCGGGGACAAACCCGTCCTGCACTGCCTTGGTCCAGCTCGGATCGGGCGGCGAGATGTAATAGACCGACGGAATGCCCTTATCGAACGGCCCCGGTGGATCGATATACGCCGAATTCTGCCGGTTATAGGGAGGACTTTCCTCGACCAGCGCTTGCTCTGTGCCGGGGATCGAGACCAATCCGGCCTTTTCGACGAACGCCCGCAGCATCGGAATTTGGCGGCGCGCTTCGGCGACGGGACCGCCGACAGGCTTGTTGGCGTTCATCTTGGCGATGCAGGCGGTGATTGATTGCCCCGGCAAGAAGAGCGTGCAGGCATCGGCCAGTGCATCCTGATTGGCCTTCAAATCGGCCTCACCAATGCGCTCGAGCGCGGCGAGCGGGACATCGACCATCTCGGTCGCCCAAAGCATGCGCTGGAACCGGTCGGCGCCCAGCGCGAAGTCAGTGGTCGCCTTTGGCCGCTCGCTCTCAAGCCAGTCGGCAATGCCCTTCATCGCGGCGGCTGCTTTGGCCGAGCTCGCGGCAAAACGCTGCTGGAGATCCGCGTCCTTCACATCGGCGAACGCCTTGCGCGCGTCACCCGCGTAAAAATCGGCAAAGCCCTTGAACGCGTTGACGCCATAATTGACGAAGCTGGCGGGCATCGGCGTCTTCAGGTTCGCGCGGATATTGGCGGTGGCGGCGGGAATATTGTCGAAGAACGCGATCATCGCCTTCATCCGCACTGCTTTGTCGGCATAGGGTCGCGCAATATAGACATTGGGGTCGAGCCCGCCGCCCACATAAAAGGCCGGATTGGTGTGCGGCTGATCGGCATCGTCGAGCCAGAACAGTTTCCCCTCGGCGACCTTGATCAGATATTGGCGCTCGAACCGGTCGGCTTCCGAAAGTTTCGCGGCATCAAAGCGCTTTGCCTCGGCAATCGCGCCGCGCAGGAAATCGCTTTGCGCCTTCAGCCCTGCGGCACTCCAGTCGGGGAGTTTACCGTCGAAGTCATGCTTGCCCTGATAGACCGCATTGGCAGGATCGAGTTTGAACCAGTCGGCGATGAACTTGTCGCGAAACCCCGCCCAATCGGTCGGCTTGGCCGAGTCGGCGGGCATCGTCAGATTGGCGGCATCGCCCGCCGCCCCCGACGGCCCGCATCCAGCCAGCAGTGCCAACGCCACCGCGCCGATCCATCCCTTACGCATTACGCTTTCTCCCTGCCGATTCGGTGGCGCGCGAAACTGGCAGGTTGGCCGGGTGGAAACCAGCCCCTCTCGCCTACTGCGAAGTCGGAGCCATCACGGTGACGAGCAAAGCTTGGTTGCCCCCTGCCGCTCCCCCGGCTTAAGGCAGGCAGAATGACCGCGCCGCCGCACCCGTTTCGCATCCCCGCCTTCCGCGCTTATTGGGCCGCGCGCTTTTCGATGACGATCGCGCAGAATGCCATGATCATCGTCATCGGCTGGCAGACCTATACCATTGCCCGGCTGACGATGAGTCCGCGTGAAGCCGCCGCGCAGTTGGGGCTGATCGGGCTGCTCCAGTTCCTGCCGCTGTTCTTTCTCACGCCGATCACCGGCTGGGTCGCCGATCGATTCGATCGTCGCTGGATTGCGCGCGGTACCGTGTCGCTCCAGATCATCTGCGCGGCGGCGCTGACGCTCTTCACCTTCTGGGACGCGATGGCATTGCCGCTGCTGTTTTCGGTCGCCGTCGTGCTGGGCGTCGGTCGGGCCTTTGGCGGCCCCGCTTTCGGGGCGCTCGCGCCCAATATCGTGCCGAGGGAAGTGCTGCCGACGGCCATCGCGCTGAGTTCAATTTCATGGCAGGTGGGGACAATCATTGGCCCCGCGCTGGGCGGCGTGGTTTATGCCGTTGCGCCTTATGCAGCCTATGCACTGGCGACGGCGCTGTTCCTGGTCGGACTGGGCTGCATGATGCTGATCGGCCCTGTGCCCCGCCCTGTCATTACCGGCAAAGCGCACCCCTTGCGCCAGATTGTCGACGGGCTCGCCTATGTCGGGCAGAACAAGCTCGTGCTCGGGGCGATCACGCTCGATCTGTTTGCCGTCTTTCTGGCGGGGACGAGCGCGCTGCTGCCGGTTTATGCGCATGACATCCTGAAGGTGGGGCCGCAGGGCCTCGCGTTGCTCGCCAGCGCCCCCGCCGTCGGTGCGAGTGCGGTCGCGATCGCTTTTTCCTTCCGTCCGATCAAGACCGACGTCGGGGTCAAGATGCTCGGCGCGGTGCTGGTGTACGGCATTGCCACGATCATTTTCGGCGTGTCTACCTTGCTGTGGCTGAGCATTGCCGCGCTCGCGGTCGCGGGCGCTGCGGACATGTTCTCGGTCTATATCCGCTCGTCGCTGATCCAGCTCTACACCCCCGACGACAAGCGCGGTCGCGTCGGCGCCGTGTCGCAGCTCACTATTTCGGCATCGAACGAGCTTGGCGAGGCCGAATCGGGCTTTCTAGCCGCCGCCATGGGACCGATCGGCGCGGTGATCGTTGGCGGCAGTGGCGCGATTGTCGTGACCTTGCTGTGGGCCTATCTCTTCCCCAGCATCCGCAACGCCCGCAGTTTCGAACCCCCGACCTCGCCCGAGGCCAAAGCGATGGAGCCCGCCTGACATGAAAGCGCAAACGATCCTCGAAACGATCGGCAACACGCCGCATATCCGCATGGCCAAGCTGTTCCCCGGCGCCGAAGTGTGGATCAAGTCCGAACGGTCCAACCCCGGCGGCTCGATCAAGGACCGGATCGCACTGGCGATGATCGAAGCGGCCGAAACATCGGGCGCGCTAAAGCCCGGCGGCACGATCATCGAGCCGACCAGCGGCAACACCGGCGTTGGCCTCGCAATGGTCGCGGCGGTGAAGGGCTATAAGCTGGTCCTCGTGATGCCCGAAAGCATGTCGATCGAGCGGCGTCGGTTGATGCTCGCCTATGGCGCAACCTTCGACCTGACCCCGCGTGAAAAGGGGATGAAGGGCGCCATCGAGCGCGCGGTCGCGCTGGTCGAGGCCACCCCCGGCGCATGGATGCCGCAACAATTCGAAAATCCGGCGAACATCGATGTACATGTTCGCACCACCGCACAGGAAATCCTGAAGGATTTTGCCGACACGCCGATCGATGTGATCATCACCGGCGTCGGCACCGGCGGGCATATCACCGGCGTCGCCGAAACGCTGAAAGCGCATTGGCCGCATCTCAAGGTCTATGCAGTCGAGCCCGAAGCGTCGCCGGTGATTTCGGGCGGCGCACCGGGGCCGCACCCGATCCAGGGCATTGGCGCGGGCTTCATCCCCACCAATTTGCACACCGCTGCCATCGACGGTGCAATTCAGGTATCGGGCGATGCCGCCAAGGACATGGCCCGCCGTGCCGCTGCTGAAGAAGGCATGCTGGTCGGGATCAGCTCGGGTGCGACGCTGGCGGCGATCAAAAAGAAGCTGCCCGATCTGGCAAGCGACGCCTGCATTCTGGGCTTCAGCTATGACACCGGCGAGCGCTATCTGTCGGTCCCCGATTTCCTGCCCGAGGCGTAAGGCACGGTAAAGGCGGGTTCGCGCGCGCGCCAAATTGGGGTAAGGGCGCGCGCGATGCTGATGAACACCCCGCCTGCCTTCACGCCTGCCGCCTCCCCGTCACGCACATCGGCTCGCGCAATCACCGTTGTGCTGGGCGCCACGGCTGCGCTCGCGATTGTCGTCCCCGCCGTGATCGTCGGCACGGCGGACCGGCGCCCCGCGATCGTGCGCAAGCTTCGCCTTGCCCCCACCAAGGTCGTGCCGCAATCGCAGATGCCGCTGGTCGAGCCACTCGCTTATGCGCCGGTGACGCGCGAGGATGCAGTCGCTTTCAACGCGACCATTCCCTTTTCAACAGCGCCCAATCCGGCGGCGCGCCCCTTCAAGCTCGCTGATACACCGCCCGCGCTTGACCGGGCGATCGACTGTCTCGCCGCAGCCCAACTCTACGAAGCCGGTGATGATCCCGAAGGCGAACGCGCGGTGGCCCAAGTCGTGATCAACCGCGTCCGTCATCCCGCTTTCCCCAAGACGATCTGCGGCGTGGTGTTCGAAGGGTCGGAGCGGACCACCGGCTGCCAGTTCACCTTCGCCTGCGACGGCGCGCTCGCCCGCCACCGCTACAGCGAGCCAGCCTGGGCAACCGCCCGCTTCATTGCGCGGGCCGCGCTGTCAGGGGCGGTCTACAAGCCCGTGGGCCACGCCACCCATTACCACACCGATTGGGTCGTCCCCTATTGGAGCGCGAGCCTCGACAAGATCACGGCCGTCAAGACGCATTTGTTCTTCCGCTGGGCCGGCTGGTGGGGCACGCCCGCCGCGTTCAACCGCACGATCGATGGCAATGAGCCACTCATTGCCAAGTTAGCCGCAGTGTCGCCCGCGCATGCTGCGGCTGCGACCGCGCTGGCGGGCGAGGCACTGCCCCCCGGCGTCACCGGCCCCGTCGCGCCGACCCAGCGCCCTTATCCCGAAGTGCCCAAATATCCCGACACCTTCATTGTCACGCTCGACAAGGCGTTCCCGGCTGACGAACTGCCCGCGCTCGCCGCATTCAACTGCGGGAACCGCGATTATTGCAAGTTCATGGTCTGGACCGATCCGAAGCAGACCGCAGGCGGCATCCCGCTCGCGACCGAAGAAATCGCGTCAATGTCGTTCAGCTATTTCCGCGACCGCGCGACCGGTTACGATAAGCCACTGTGGAATTGCGGCGTCTTCGCGCGGCGCGAGCCCTCGCAGTGCATGCGCCGGCAGTTGATCGCGACCGAGCCTGCCGCCAAGGTTGAGCCGGTGACCCCAGCGCATCCAACGGGGGCCGGCGCGCCGCCAGCGAAGCGGCAGAGTGGGACGCTGCAAGCACCCCACCCGGCCGGCACGCCGACGCCTTAGCCTGAGATCACCCTAGCTTGACCCGCTCGTTTCGAGCGAAGTCGAGAAACAGGCCTCAGGCGACACACAGGGTGTCTCGACTTCGCTCGACACCAACGGGGTTGGGGTGCCTTGTCGAACCAAGGCCATCCCTCCTTAGGCCGCTTCGAACATCTCTGGAGCCAGCGCCATCAGTGCCTCGGCCCCGCCTTCGATCTTGCGGCGCAGCGCCCCCGCATCCGGCAGCACGCGCTCGGCGTAATAGCGCGCGGTCACCAGCTTGGCTTCGAGGAACTTGGCATCGCCCTCGCCCGCGTCGAGCAGCGCGGTCGCCGCCGTTGCCATCCGCAGCCACATCAGCCCGACCGCAACAATGCCCATCAGGTGCATATAGCCGTGCGCACCCGCACCGACATTGTTGGGGTTCTGCGTCCCGTTCTGCAGGAACCAGACCGTCGACGCCTGCAGATCGCCGAGCGCGCGTTCGAGCCGCGTCGCGAAATCGTCGAGCTTGGGGTTGAGCTTGGCCGCCGCGATTTCCTCAGCCACGATCTTGAACAGCAATTGCACTGCGCGGCCGCCATTGGTGCCGAGCTTGCGACCGACAAGGTCCATTGCCTGCACGCCGTTGGTGCCTTCGTAGATCATCGCGATCCGCGCATCGCGAACATACTGCTCCATCCCCCATTCGGCGATATAGCCGTGGCCGCCATAAACCTGCTGGGCATTGGTCGCGATTTCATATCCCTTGTCAGTGCCATAGCCCTTGATCACCGGGGTCAGCAGCCCGATCAGGTCATCGGCGGTCTGCCGCTCTTCCTCGGTCGGCGCCATATGCGCGAGATCGACCTGCAAAGCGCCCCACAGGCACAGCGCGCGCAGACCCTCGGTCATCGCTTTCGCGTCCATCAGCATGCGGCGGACGTCGGGGTGGACGAACAGCGTGTCGGCCTTTTCCTCCGGCTCGGCAGCGCCGGTGAGCGCACGGCCCTGACGACGGTCGTTCGCGTACTGGACAGCATTCTGATATGCCGTCTCGGCGACACCCAGACCCTGCAAGCCGACGCCAAGCCGCGCGGTGTTCATCATGATGAACATGGCGGCGAGACCCTTCATTTCCTCGCCGACCAGCCAGCCTCTCGCACCGTCGTAATTCATCACACAGGTCGAATTGGCGTGAATACCCATCTTGTGCTCGATCGATCCACAGCTCAGCGAATTGCGCTCGCCGAGCGACCCGTCGTCGTTGATGATGAACTTGGGCACCACGAACAGCGAAATCCCCTTCGAGCTTTCGGGCGCCCCCGGCGTCTTGGCGAGGACGAGGTGGACGATATTCTCGGTCAGGTCATGCTCGCCCGACGAGATGAAGATCTTGGTGCCGGTGATCGACCAGCTGCCATCGGCATTGGGTTCGGCGCGGGTGCGGATCAGGCCGAGGTCAGTGCCGCAATGCGGCTCGGTCAGGTTCATCGTGCCGCCCCATTCGCCCGACACCATCTTGGGGACGTACTTGGCCTTTTGTTCGGGCGAGCCCTTGACGAGCAGCGAGGCAATCGCGCCGTGGGTCAGGCCCGGATACATGGCAAAGGCCATGTTGGCCGAGATCATATATTCCTCAAACGCGGTCGACACCGTGTGCGGCATGCCCTGGCCGCCGAATTCCTCGGGCGCGCCGAGCGTCGACCAGCCGCTTTCGACAAAGGCGTTATAGGCTTCCTTGAAGCCCTTGGGCGTCGTCACCGAGCCGTCGGCGTGGCGCGTGCAGCCTTCCTGATCGCCCGATTGATTGATCGGGAACAGCACTTCGGCGACGAACTTGCCGCCTTCTTCGAGCACTGCCGTCACAACATCGGGCGTTGCATTCTGGAAGCCTGGCAAGTTGCTGTACCGGTCGATGCCAACGACATGGTCGAGCACGAAGCGCGTGTCACGGACAGGTGGCGTATATTTCGGCATGGTCAGTCCTTCTGGTGGTCGAGCCCGGGCTCGATAAGGGCAATGAATTGGCTGAGTTCGGCGATCGCCGCATCGATATCATGTTTTTGCGCGTCGAGCAGCGCGATCCGGTCGCGGCAGCGCGCGATCGTGGCTGATCGCTGCGATTGGCGGCCGTCGCCAATGTCGTAGAGGTCGAGCAACTCGCGGATTTCGCCGAGGCTGAACCCGACGCGCTTGCCACGCAGGATCCACGCCAGCCGCGCCCGATCACGGTGCG
>JAIETY010000002.1 GCA_019744885.1 Sphingomonas sp. | reverse complement strand
CTGCCGAGCCCTTTCGACACGGATACCGACAACGACGACCGGATCACGCTGGCCGAGCTGAAGGCGCAGCTCGACAAGACCTTCACGCGGCTCGATCGCGACAAGGACGGGGTGCTGGTGCGCAGCGAATTGCTGACGATCGACGGCACGCGCGGGCTCGGCGGCCGCAACGGCCCGGGCGATCGCGGGCCGCGCGGCGGGCCACCGCGCCAATGACCGGCGGCGACGCAACGCCGGGATCCCCGCGCTACAAAATGGCGATCTTCGATTTCGACGGAACGCTGGCGGACAGTGGCGACTGGTTCCTGTCGATTGCCGACGACGTCGCCGAACGCTTTCGCTTCCGCCGGGTGCCGCAGGAAGAGATCGAAAGCCTGCGCGGCCACACCACGCGCGAAGTGATCCGCTATCTCGGCATTCCGCGCTGGAAGCTGCCGATCATTGCACGCCACCTGCACAAAAGGCTGGCGGGCGAAACGCACAAGATTGCGCTATTCGACGGCGTCGAGCCGATGCTCGAAGCGCTTCAGGCGGCCGGCGTCCGCCTCGCGCTGGTGACGTCGAACGCCGAGGACAATGCGCGCGCGATCCTCGGCCCGGAAAATGTCGCGCGCTTCGAGCAGATCGAATGCGGCGCATCGCTGTTCGGCAAAGCGCCGCGCTATCGCCGCGTGCTGCGCCGCGCGAAGCTTGGCGCCGCTGACGTGCTCTCGATCGGCGACGAGACCCGCGACATCACCGCCGCGCGCAAGGTTGGTATCGACGCGGGCGCAGTGATGTGGGGCTATGCGCGCCGCGATGCACTGACAGCGCTGGCGCCCGCCGCGACATTCGAAGCGCCTGGCGACGTGGTGGCAGCGGTGCTGGGGCCGACGGGCTGAGCCAATGGGCCAGGGCCATCACCACCATGATCACGAGCGCGGGCACAGTCACGGGCATGGGCACAGCAACGCCACCGATTTCGGGCGGGCGTTCGCGCTGGGAGTCGCGCTCAATCTCGGCTTTGTCGGGATCGAGCTGGTGTTCGGGCTGCTGGCGGATTCGGTCGCGCTGCTGGCGGACGCCGGGCATAATCTGTCCGATGTGCTTGGGCTGGTCGTGGCCTGGGGCGGGGCCGCGCTGGCCCGTCGCCCCGCGTCGCCGCGCTTCACTTATGGGCTGCGCAAGACGACGATCCTCGCCGCGCTCGCCAATGCGCTGTTCCTGCTGTTCGCATGCGGCGGCATCGCATGGGAAGCCGCGCGCCGTTTCGCCGAGCCGCCGCATGTTTCGGGCGGGGTGGTGATGGCGGTCGCGGCGGTCGGCATCGCGGTCAATGCCATCACGGCATGGCTGTTCGCGAGCGGGCGGCACGGCGACATCAATGTCCGCGCGGCCTATCTGCACATGCTGAGCGACGCCGCCGTGTCGGCGGCGGTGGTGGTCGCGGGCGGGCTGGTGTTGCTGACCGGCTGGGCGTGGATCGACCCTGCCACCAGCCTTGTCGTCGTCGCGGTGATTCTTTGGGGCACCTGGGGCTTGCTGCGCGATTCGGTGAATATGGCGCTCGATGGCGTACCGACGTCGGTTGATGCCAAGGCAGTCGACGCGATGCTGCGCGGCCTGAACGGGGTGGATCGGCTCAACGACCTGCATATCTGGCCGATCAGCACCACCGAAGTCGCGCTGACGGTCCGGCTGGTGATGCCGGGCGGGCACCCCGGCGACACCTTCCTCCACGATGTCGCGCACCGGCTGCGGCATGATTTCCGCGTCGATCATGCGACGATCCAGATCGACCTCGACGGCGCCAATCCCTGTCTGCTGCATGGGGCGCCGACGTGAGCACGCGTTTCGCCTTTACGATTACAGCGACCGACGGCAAGGCGCGCACTGGCAGTATCGACATGCAGCGCGGCACGATCCGCACCCCCGCCTTCATGCCGGTCGGCACTGCCGCCACGGTCAAGGCGATGAAGCCGCAGGATGTGCGCAACGGCGGCGCCGACATCATCCTCGGCAACACCTATCACCTAATGCTGCGCCCGAGCGCCGAGCGGGTCGCGCGGCTGGGCGGGCTGCACGGCTTCATGGGCTGGGACCGCCCGATCCTGACCGACAGCGGCGGTTATCAGGTGATGAGTCTCGCGGATCTGACCACCCGGTCGGAGGATGGCGTCACGTTCAAGAGCCACCTCGACGGGACACGCCATACGCTGAGCCCCGAACGCTCGATCGAAATCCAGCGATTGCTCGATTCGGACATCATCATGGCGTTCGACGAACTCGTCCCGACGACGGCGACGCGCGACGTCCAGCATGCCGCGATGGCGCGATCAATGCGCTGGGCGAAGCGATCGCGCGACGCGTTCGACGGCGGCGGTGCGCATGCAACGCGCGCTGCGATCTTCGGCATTCAGCAGGGTGCTCTCGACCAGACGATGCGGCATGAGTCGGCGCAAGCGCTGATCGACATTGGTTTCGACGGCTATGCGGTCGGCGGTCTCGCGGTCGGCGAGGGTCAGGAAGCGATGTTCGGCTGCCTCGATTTCGCGCCTGACCAGCTCCCCGCCGACCGCCCACGCTATCTGATGGGCGTCGGCAAGCCCGACGACATTGTCGGCGCGGTCGAGCGCGGCATCGACATGTTCGATTGCGTGCTGCCGACCCGCTCGGGCCGCACCGGCCAGGCCTTCACCCGCGCCGGACCGATCAATATCCGCAATGCCAAATTCGCCGAGGATCAGGGGCCGATCGACCCGAGCTGCGCCTGCCCGGTCTGCGCGACGTGGAGCCGCGCCTATCTCCACCATCTGGTCCGCGTCGGCGAAATCCTCGGCGCGATGCTGATGACCGAGCATAATTTGTTTTTTTATCAGGCGCTGATGGCCGATTTGCGTGCGGCCATCGCAGCGGGACGGCTCAAGAGCTTTGCTGATGCGTTCAGAGAGGCTTATGCCAGCAAATAGCAGAGGAGCAGCCCGATGAGCGATCAACCCAAGGATATGAACGAGATCGAAGCCGCCGCGCACGCCGCCAAGCGCGTCGCCGCCGCCGCCGATGAGACCGAAGCCAAGGCCGAAAAGAGCTGGCCGGTATCGGCCATTGCGATCGGCGTCGGGGTCGGTTCGGCCGCGCTTGCCGCCGCGCTGCTCTACGCGAACAGCAGCCGCAAGAAGAGCTGATCGAGCGACCTCTGGCCGCGCCCAATCGGGCCGGGCAGGCGCTCACGCTGCATCGGCGATTGACACGGGCAACACAGGCGCGCCAACTTCGCGTCCTTCCTTGATCGCGGAGAGTCCCCCTGATGCGTTTCGTTCGTGTAGCCCTGTTGCTGGGCGTTGCCGCCCTTCCGCTCGCCGCTGCTGCCGCGCCGAAGAAGCCGGTCGTCCGCGCCGCCGCCACGAAGCCCGTCGGCGCGCCGATCAAGCCGATCGCTTTCACCGAACGCACGCTCGCCAATGGTCTGCGCGTCTACGCAATCCGCGACACCTCGACCCCCAATGTGTCGGTGCAGGTCTGGTATGATGTCGGGTCGAAGGACGATCCCAAGGGTCGCTCGGGCTTTGCGCACATGTTCGAACATCTGATGTTCAAGGCGACGCGCAATCTCGTGTCCGAACAATTCGACCGGCTGACCGAAGACGTCGGCGGCGACAACAACGCGTCGACCAGCGACGATTACACCGAATATCACGAGAATATCCCGGCCAATCACCTCCAGCGACTGCTGTTCGCCGAGGCCGACCGGATGTCGAGCCTGGTCGTCGAGCCCAAGAGCTTCGCGTCGGAACGCGATGTGGTGAAGGAGGAGCTGCGCCAGAACACCAATGCGCGGCCCTATGGCAAGCTGTTCGCGCAATATTTCCCGGCGATTTCCTACACACGCCACCCCTATGCGCGCGGCACGATCGGCAGCCTCGACAACCTTCAGAGCGCGCAGATCGATGATGTCCGCGCATTCCATGCAACCTATTACCGGCCCGACAATGCTGTGCTGGTGGTGTCGGGCAATTTCGACGCCAAGCAGCTCGATGCCTGGGTCGACCAGTATTTCGGCCCGATCAAGCGCCCGACGACGCCAATCCCGCGCGTAACCGTCGTCGAGCCGGAACGGACGAAAGCCACGCACTATGTCGTGCATGAAGCCAATACGCCGCTGCCTGCGGTGCTGATCAGCTATCCGATCCCGGCCGACAGCCATCCCGACAACCCGGCGCTGACCGTGCTGAACGCGATCCTGTCGCAAGGCGAAAGTTCGCGGCTGTACGAGACGCTCGTCTACCGCGACCAGATCGCGCAAGCCGCCGAAACCTATCTCGACAGCAAGCAAGGCCCCGGCAATCTCGCGGTCTTTGCAATCATGGCGAGCGGCAAGAAGGTCGCCGACGGCGAAGCGGCATTGCGTCGCGAGATCGCGCGCGTGCGTAACGCGCCCGTTTCTGTCGCCGAACTGGCCGAAGCCAAGAACGAAATCCTCACCAGCGTGCTGCAATCGCGCGAAACCGCCGAGGGCAAGGGGCGCTCGATTGCCGCCGCCGTCATCATCGACCGCGATCCGCGCGCCGCCGACCGGCAGCTCGCAGCGCTGGCGCAAGTGACGGCAGCCGATGTGCAGCGGGTCGCGAACAAATATCTGCGCGATCAGCGCGCCGCGACGATCCACTATCTGCCTGAGGACCCGTCTAACAAGTCGCAGCAGAATGACCGGATCGAAGTCGCCGACAGCGTCGTGGTGAAGGTGCTGACGGCGCCGGGCATGGTCGAGATCGTCTCCCCCGCCAGCGATGCCGAGCGCGTGGCACTCCCGCCGACGGCGGCACCCATCGCCGCGAGCGCGCCCGTAACCAACGACTTCAAGCTCGCCAATGGCCTGCGCGTTGTCGTGGTTGAGAAGCACGACTTGCCGCTGCTGACCGCGCTGCTGGTGGCGCCGGGCGGTGGCGCGATCGACCCCGCCAATCGCGCCGGCCTCGGCAGCCTGACCGCCGATCTGATGACCAAGGGCACCAAGACACGCTCGGCGACCGAGATCGCGCGGCAGATCGAAACGCTCGGCGGCTCGATCTCAAGCGACGCAAGCTTTGATGGCGCGACCGTTGCTGTGATGGTCAAGGCGGATCAGGCCGCGCCCGCGCTCGGCATTCTCGCCGATGTCGCGCGGAACCCCGTGTTTGCGCCCGAAGAAATCGAACGCGCCCGCGCGCAAGCGATCGACGGCGTGCAGGTCGCGATCAAGAACCCGAGCCAGCTCGCGGCGCTGGTGGCGGCGCGCGCGGCGCTTGGCAGCGCGCCCTATGGCCACCCGCTGGCGGGGACGCCTCAGTCGCTCAAGGCGATTACGCGAGACAATATCCGTGGCGCCTATCAGGCGGTCTGGAAGCCGGAGCGCACGACGCTCGTCCTGGTCGGAGACATCACGCCTGTCGCCGCCAAGGCTTTGGCGGAAAGCAGGCTCGGCAACTGGGCCAATCCTGGAGCAGAGATTGTTTATGAGGACGGCCCACGACTCCCTGTGGTTTCAGCCAAGCCGCAGCCGCGCGTCATCGTCGTAGATATGCCCGGCGCAGGGCAAGCGGGCGTCGTTGTCGCGCGACCCGGCATCGCGCGCAGCGACCCGCAATATTATCCCGTTTCGGTCGCGAACACGGTCCTCGGCGGCGGCTTCTCGTCTCGGCTCAACCAAGAGATTCGTATTAAGCGCGGTCTTGCCTATGGCGCGGGCAGCAGCGTGCAAGCGGGTCGATTGCCCGGTACCATCTCGGGCCGCACATCGACCAAAAATCCGTCGGCGCCCGAAACCGTGTCGATCATCCTTGCCGAAATGAAGCGGCTCGGCGCCGAACCGGTGAGCGTCGCCGAACTCGACACGCGCAAGGCCGTGCTGGTCGGCAATTTCGGCCGCGCAACCGACACCACCGGGTCGATCGCCGGCACTGTCAGCAGCTACATCGTGCAGGACCTGCCGCTGAGTGAGCTAGGCGAATACACCAAACGCGTTGCGGCCGTCGATCCGGCGGCAGTGCAGGCAGCGGCGGCCAAGCTGCTCGATCCCAGCGCCGCCAGCATCGTCGTGGTCGGCGACGCCAAGCTGTTCATCGATGAACTCCGCAAGACCTATCCCGATCTCGAACTGATCAATGCTGACAAGCTCGACCTGAACTCACCGACGCTGAAATAAGGTCGAAGGTTTCATTAACCATAAATCGTCCCGCCGATGGACACGGCAAACTTAGCGCTTCCCTAAGTGTTCGTGATTGATATGCGCCTTGTTTGACGCACTATCGAATTGAAACGGACGATTGCGTGAGTCGGGTAGCGGGCATGTCGCGGGCGCAGCTGTTGCTGGTCGCCTTGATCGTCGCGATGGCGGCGGTGTCGGCGCGTGCGGCGATGATCGTCGTTACCGTGGCCGCGCAACGCGCCGCGCCGCCCGCACCGCCCAAGGGATATGACGCGGGCGACCATTTCCCCGGCGCGGCATTGCTCTATGCCAGCGACCTGTCGCTGCCCACCGCCGCGACCGACGCGAACCTGGCCGCGCCCGCCAGCGGCACCACCGGCACTGCGCCGCTGCCGACGCTGCCGATCCCGTCGACCTATGTCGCGTCGCCTACGCTCGACGGCACCATCCACCCCGCCCCGCCCTTCGTGATGGCGCGCGCGAGCGGCAGCGATTACGGGCGCGCGCTCAATTGCCTCGCCACCGCCATCTATTACGAAGCGGCGAGCGAGCCCGATGCGGGGCAGCGCGCGGTGGCGCAGGTGATCCTCAACCGCGTGCGCCACCCGGCTTTCCCGGGCACGGTGTGCGGCGTCGTCTATCAGGGATCGGAGAAGGCGGGCTGCCAGTTCAGCTTCGCCTGCGACGGCGCGATGGCGCGGGTGCCGTCACGCACCGGCTGGGCGCGCGCGCTGCACAATGCCGGGCTGATGCTGGCAGGCACAGTCGAGGGCCAGGTTGGCACGGCGACGCATTATCATACCTATGCCGTCACTCCGCGCTGGAACCGGCAGATGGTGATGACGGCGGTGATCGGCGCGCATTTCTTTCACCGCTGGCAGGGCTATTGGGGCACGCCCGCGTCGCTCAGCGTGCCCTATCGCGGCGGCGAGCCGTTGCCGGGGCCGCATGCCCGCATCACGCCGCTCGCGCCGCCGGTGACGATCGCGTCGGTGCCGGGTGCGGCGCCGCCGGCAGCGACACCCGTCAGCGCGATCCAGCCCGCCTATGTCGACCGGAGCGTCGCCCGCGCGCCCGCCCCGCCCGCGCGCACTGACACTCTGCCCGACAGCCAGATCCTCGACAAATGGAAGGACAGCGGCAAACCGCTGCGCTGACGCCTACTTCGCTTTCTGGCTGACTTGAATCGATGGGCGCCTCGCTAATCCTCCCCCGCCAGGGAGGGCCGGGTTGGATTGCCCCCGGCAATCCAAGCCCGTGCCGGGGGCACGGGCGACCCGACCCTGTGGCGCCGAAGGCGACGGAGGGGGAGGTCAGCGGCGTCCTCTCAAATTGAGCGGCGTGCTTCCTCCCCCTCCGTCAGCTGCGCTGACACCTCCCCCTGGCGGGGGAGGATTGGAATGGTGAAGCACGTCAGCCCAAAAATGTCCTACTTCGCTTTCCCCAGATATTTCTCGAACCAGGCGATCGTGCGCTTCTGTACATCGAGCGCATTGACGGGGTTGCGGATGCCATGGCCTTCCTCGGGATAGATGACGAGGCTGGTCGGCACACCCTGATCCTTCAGCGCATGCCAATATTCGACCGATTGCGTCGGCGGCACTTCGATGTCGCGCTCCCCGACATAAATGAAGGTCGGCGTCTTGGCGTTCTTCATGAAATAGATCGCCGATGGCGCTTTGTACGCCTCATAATCTTCGTACAGCGTCTTGCCGAAATAGGGCAGCATCCACTGGTCGATACCATTGGTGCCGTAATAGCTGATCCAGTTCGACAGCCCCGCGCTCGCGACGATTGCCTTGAAGCGGTTGGTTTGGGTGTTCGCCCACATCGCCATGAAGCCGCCATAGCTGCCGCCGGTCAGCCCCAACCGCGCGTCGTCGATCGGCGCGACCTTTTCGACCGCGTCGATGCCCGTGAGAATGTCGCGCAGGTCGCCGCCGCCGAAGTCGCGCTTGTTCGCGGCGGTGAAGGCTTCGCCCTGGCCATAGCTGCCGCGCGGATTGGGCAGGAAGACGTAGAAGCCCGCGCGGATCAGCTCGGCCACGCCGCCGCGTTCGACGAAATTGGGGACATTCGCTGCCGCCGGGCCGCCGTGGACCACGGTGATCATCGGCGCCTTCCTGGCGGGATCAGCGCCCACCGGCGCGAGCAGCCAGCCTTGCGAGGTGAAGCCTTCGTTGGTCCAGCTGATGCTGCGCGCGCTAACCGCCGGTGCAACGCCGTCATTTTCATGGGTGAGTTGCTTGGGCGCTGTGGCGGGTCCGGCGAAGATCGCTGGCGCATGCGTCCAGTCTTGCACCACCGTTGCAACGGTCTTGCCGTCGTCGCTGAACGCCGCGCGGCCATCGCCCGCCGCAAAGCTGGCCGGACGCGCGAACAGCGGCGCGCCATAGCCCTTGTCGGTCACCGCGACGATCTCGCTCGCATCGCCGTGGAGCAAGGTCGCGCGCAGGCCGCCCTTGGTCCAATCAATCGCGGTCGCGGTCGCCTTGGCGCCATCGGTGATGTTGACCGGGGTGCCGCCGGTGATCGGCACGGTGAAGACATCGCCGCCGACCGAGCCGAAATCGCTCATCAGCCCGCCGATATAGGCGACCGCTTTGCCATCGGGCGAGACGCGCGGGAAATTGAGCTGCGTCGTCGGCTTGGCGATCGTGCGCACCGCGCCCGTCGCGGCGTCGATATGGTCGAGCGTCGCGACCCACCAATTGGCGTCGCCATTGCCCAACACCGAGGTGACGACAAAACCGCTGCCATCGGGCGTCCAGTCATATTCATAGACATAGCGCCCCGCAGGCGACACCGGCTTGACCGCATCGGCGGCGAGCGTGGCGGCGCGGTCGAACACCGCGAGCTGCTGCGCGTCGTTTTTCTCGCCGATTTCGCCGACCTGGCGCACCCCCGCTTGCGCGGCGCCGGCTTCCTTGGCGGCGCCGATCGTGACGAGAAGCGCAATCCGCTTGCCGTCGGGCGAGAAGCGCGGGCTTTGGGCAATGCCCCTGACCGTCGCGACGGCGCGCACGAGCCCGCCTTCAACGATGTCGAGCGTCACTTCGCCCTTCGCCCGGTCGCGCGCCAGAAACGCGAGCGTGCCGTCACTGGCAAAGGTGAGCCCGGAATAGCCGCAGGTCGCCGCGCAGGGATCAAGCGTCGTCAGCACGGCGCCAGTCTTGACCGCACGCACCACGATCTTCGCCTTGCCGCCGCTCGTCTCGACCGTCGCGATCCGGTCCCCGGCGGGGGCGAGCGCGAGGCCGCCATAGTTGACCGGCGCGGCAAGCGCAGGGACGGCGGTGGTCGCAAGAATGGCGGCAACAAGAACGCGCATGGACATCAACTCTCCCGATCGGTTTGACCGGTCGATAGCACAGCCCGTCGCAACGGCAAGCCGCGCTACTCGGCGGGCTGCATCCGCACGGCCGCAGCGGCGGCTTCGCGCACGTCGCGTTGGGCACGCACGCTTTCGGCGCGCTCGGCCATCTGAATCCAGGCACGTTCGGCGCGTTCGGCGCGTTCGCGGACGTTGTCGAGTGTCGCGGCTTCGGCGGCGGCATGTTCAGCGGCTGCGCGAGCGCGGTAGAATTTGGGATCGTCGGCCATCGGCGGCGGGCCTTTTCTGGCTGGAGGAATCCTGGGGTAGAACGACCCCCGCGCCGCACCGGGCGCGGGGGCCGGAATCAGAGGTTAGTCGACCGCCTGAAGATTGACCGCCGACTGCTTGCCGCGACGATCGGCTTCGAGCTCGTACGACACGCGCTGGTTCTGGTTCAGCGTCGCCATGCCGGCGCGCTCAACCGCCGTGATGTGGACGAAAGCGTCGTTGCCGCCGTCATCGGGGGCAATGAAGCCATAGCCCTTGTCGGCGTTGAAAAACTTGACGGTACCGTTGATAGCCATTTGATATTCCTTCTTTTCGGGGGCGGACCGAAGAGGTCGGCACGCCCGGTGCCGTGGCAGCAGGGAAAGAAGGAAAGAGGTGCCGCAAAGCGCCAGGAACCGTCGATTTGCGACTGTAGCAGGGGCGCATATGGGGTCCGGGGGCGCCTTTGGCAAGGGCGCCCCCGGATTCAATCCGTTAGCGGCAGCGCACCTGCCCGCGATTCTGGTCCTTCTCGACCGCATTGCCGATCAGCGCGCCACCGGCGGCGCCAAGCAGCGTCCCGAGCGTCTTCGACCCGCCCGGCGCGATGATGTTGCCAAGCACCCCGCCCGAGACACCGCCGACGATCAGCCCGGTCGTGCCGTCGTTGCGGCGGCAATAATGGCGATCGTCGCGCCCGCGGTAGACGCGGTCACCGCGCACGAGGCGACGTTCCTGATAATTCGGCCCGTCGCGATAATATTGGTCGGCGTAATAGGGATTGCCGCCGCCATAGCTGCCGTCCGACACGCAACCGCCAAGCAAGGTCGTCGCAGTCACGAGGCCCAGGGTGATCGAGCGCATATCATGTCTCCTGACGTGGATGATGTCGGCTCAATGCTCGGGGTGGGGAATTGGTTGCAGGCGTGGGCTTCGTTCGCGGCGCGGCGGCGGGCGCGAAAGGTGTCAAAGGTTACGACCATCCCAGGGGGTAGCCGCCCGCCATGCGCTTGGGTGCGTCCATTGGGCGGGCTTGGGGCATGAGTTCTCCAGCAGCTGCGCGATCCTTAACGATAACATATCAGGCTGGTGCTGTAAAGAACAAATAGCGAACATCTAGCGCGCGGCGGAGGCCACCGTGAGCGATCCGGCGGTCAGCGGCTTGCAGATATCAGCGGCGGGGGCGCTGCCGTCGAGCCAGCAGCCCCATTCGGCGCGCGGGACGATGACGATCTGGCGGCTGTGGAACGGGGCAATGTCGGGGCCCGGCGGGCAAGTGAGCATCGTGAATGCCTCGCCGCCATGCGTCGGCACTTGCGGGTGGGTACGCCATAGCCCGGCGATGCCGAACCACTCGGCGCCCGCCAAGGTGAAGGTCCATTTGTCCTTCCGCCCCTTCGGCAGCGGCGGGAGATCGGCGGTGTCGACCGGCAGCGCGCCCCGCCGCGCGGGATCGGTGAATTCGTAGAAAGCGTCGGCGGCGATCAGGCAGCGGCCTTGGGCCACGCCATTGCGGAACTCGCGGTCATCGGCGCGGTAGTTATACATCGGCTTGCCCCCCGGCGCGGGCCAGCTCCAGCGGCGCATGACGGCCTCGGCGGCGGGGGTGTCGGGGGTGGTGTCACGGGCGGCGCGGAGGATGAGCGTGGTGTCGGTGATGCGGAAGCTGGCAACGGGTTCGAGGTTCGGTAGCCCTTCGGGGAAGAGCAGCGGAATCTTGAGCTGCGACCAATCCTCACGGAGTTGGCCGAGGGAAATGCGGCGGGCGGCCTCGTTGCACATGGCCGGGCGGCCTAACGATTTTGCGCAGCAAAATCGAGGCTCCAGCCCGGCCCGGCCGGCGGCGCCCAAGCGCCGACCGACGACGCGGCTTTGCCGCGGCGCTGCCCTGCGGATTGACAAAACCCGAACTGTAGCTACATAAAGCCCCTCGTGGAGATCAGCTACGACCCCGCCAAACGCGCAACGACGCTCGCGCTACGCGGGCTCGATTTCGCCGATGCGGCGCGGATATTCGAAGGGCCGATCTACGAGACCGAGGACGATCGCTTCGATTATCCCGAGCCGCGCTATTCGACGATCGGGCTGCTCGAGGGACGAATGGTCGTCATCATCTGGACCGAGACCGAAAAGGGTCGGCGCATCATATCGATGAGGAAAGCAAATGAGCGAGAACAAGCCAAATACCGATCCAGGCTGGCTTGATCCGGTCGACGACGCCCCCGAATGGACCGACGAGATGTTCGACATGGCCGCGTACATCGTCGGCGGCAAGGTGATCCGCGAAGCGACGGGCTATCTCGGCCCGAACGGCATGGTCCGCGGCCGCCCGCCGAAGCGGGGGGTGGCAAAGCAGCAAGTAACGCTGCGGATCGACCCCGACGTGATCGCCAAGTTCCGCGAAGGCGGCCCGGGCTGGCAGGGGCGGATCAACGAGGCGCTGCGGAAGGCGGTGGGGTTGTAGTTTCCTTTGAGCAAGTTAGTTTAACTTCCGCAAATCTTACATATAGCCAACACCTACAAATGAACCTAGGTATATAAAATAGGCTCATTTGAGGAGGATGCGCTTGTCTCTAGAAAGCATTCATCTACGAAAATTGCTCAAGGTCATGTACCTCCAGGGACCGGCACGCATTTCCGCTTTGAGGAGTGATATTCGAGACGACATAGCCCGAGAAAGAGGTGAACAAGGCGAAGGTGGGGGAGATTTTTACGGTCCTTTTTGGCGAGACGCCAAAGATCATGTGTTTGGCTACAGCGATTTGCGCGATCAGACGGACAATCGAATAGCTAGCAATGCGAGACGCGCCAATCTGTACGGTCTCCTGCGCGACGGCTTTCTTCTGTGGTGGGACGAGCGCCGACGTTGGACTAACGAACCGTTTCGTCCCGCTAACTCATTGAAAGCATTATGCCGCATCGCAGGAACAACCGCCGAAGTTAAAGTAGCCAACATATTGTCGGTGCGCGATGGCCGAGACGAAGATCATTTCGTTTACCCATACTGGTTTCCCGAACCACCTCTGAATGACGAGTCGGCTCGCCTCGGCCTTTGGATTTTATGTCAAGCATTTCCCGCAATCGAACCTTCTGAATTTCGCCTGCTCGATATCATTCGTGGTGAAACCTACAGCCTCGATCGCAATCCGCTTAGAGGAAACGAGCGCATGATTTTTCAACAGCGTTACGCGGCGTCACTCGATCAATGGCGGCGCCTTCGAGCCGAGTATGATTAGACATTTATCCACTAGAAGGCGCAGGGAGGGCTTGCTTGTTCAAGCAGTTCTTTATATGTTCCGCACGTGAATTTAGCCTAGCTGCAAGCCAATCGGATATACGAAATGCCAGAGGCAGAACCTCCACATGTTGCCAAAGAGGTGGTAGCATCGCTGCTTGAGAATTTCGATTGCCAGCCAGTTTTGTTTGTTGGAGCCGGTTTAGCACGCCGATATATCGGCGCCCCAGATTGGGAAGGTGCGCTTAGATATGCCCTTCAATTGCTTCCGAATTGTGATGTAACCTATGAATATCTCTCACAGAAGCACGGTGGAGATAAGGTACTTATAGGTACCGAGATCGGAGATCTTATTTTTGAATGGGCCTGGAAGGACGGAAAAGGAGTTTTTTCAGAGTCCCTATTTTCGGTTCAAGACAAGGCTATATTTCTTAAGTCCGTTCTAGCAAAACATCTCTTCGATATCGGGCAAGGTATTGATGAAGCATCTGCCGAACACAAGCAAGAAATTGAAGCACTTAAAACTATTCGGCCCCATGCTTTAATCACAACAAATTATGATAATATGCTCGAGAAATTGTTTGAAGGATATGAATCTATAATTGGTAGAAGAGTATTAAAGTACAACCTCAACGCGTACGGTGAAGTATACCACATACACGGAAGTATTGATGCGCCTGAAACCATGGTTCTTACGAAAAGCGACTACGATGACTGGGCTGAGGAGAGCAAATATTTCGCTGCGAAGTTATTGACGTATTTTGCAGAACATCCAGTTTTCATATTTGGATACGGCCTCGGTGATCCGAACGTTCAAACTGTTCTACAAGATATAGGTAAAATAGTAGCTGATGAGACCGGCCTTATAGCTAATGTTATTCAGGTTGTTTATTTTTCTGATCAAGAGATCTCTGCGAGTCAGTCCGAATTTGCTCTGCCCGTTGGAGGAAAGCAATTTCGAATTAGAGTGTTGAACGTCAACAGCTTACTCGACGTTTTTACTGCGCTAACTGCTCGCCATGAATTAAAAAATGTAAATCCTGCACTCGTGCGCGCACTCGCCGCTCGGGTTATGAAACTTACTCGAAGCGACATTCCCAACGGAAATATTGAGGTCAATTACCAGACCCTGGAATCCGTAGCAAATTCAGACGATGCTTTGCCAACTATGCTCGGGATCACGCAGGTAGACGACATAAACAAGTCTCATCCCTATCTTCTTTCTGCTGTTGGAGAACAGCTCGGCCATCCAAATTGGAATGGTGCAAACAAACTATTAGAAAAAATTAAGGTAGATACCGGGATAGATTTAAAATCTACTGATAATAAATACCATTGCGCCGTGAAAGTAGGAAAAAAAGATAGCTCCGTGTCTCGAAAATACTCTAAGCTTATGGTAAAATTACTTGAGAAAGTTCGAGATAGCGAAGATTATGATATAGATCTATAGCTCTCTTTTATGTTATTTGTCGAAGCCGTCTCGAAAAATACTTTCGGTAGATCGCGGTTCGAGCTTCAGTCACCACCTCGCCGCCCTCACCACTCGCCCCCCGCGTCCTTGATCGCCTTGAGCAGCCCCCGCTTGCTCGCCGTGCGGCCTTCGCCGCCATTACGCGGCACCTCCACCTCGCCGACCTCCGCACGCCGCGCCGCCAGGCGCGCAGCGAATTCTGCATGCGTCATGCGCTTGCCGGGCCATGCCTGGTCGTCAGTCGTTGAGGTCTTCGATGCCATGATCGCCCTGACTTTCCTCGCGTATCCGCCGATCAAGATACGCCCGATCAACATCGGGGTGAAGCCGGAACAGCGCGCGGGCCTGGTCGAGCCGGTCGCGCGCGGTGCCTGAGGCATATTGGCCCATCCGGTCGGCAATCAGGTCTTCGACCGAGATGATCGCGAACGACTGGCCCGGTGCGATTTCCTCGATCAACAGGATGTGTGCCGGATCGACGCTGCCGTCCATAGGCAGGCGGGCGACGATTTCGAAGCCGAGCCGCAGATCGGGGTGAATCCAGCCGCGCGTCGCCATCCCCGGCCCCGATGGCTTGACGAAGCCGAGCCGCTGCATCTCCTCCTCGAGTTCGGCCTGCACCGGCGAACAGAGGTCGAAATCGCCCGTCGAAATGGCGCTGCCCGAATAATATTCCACCGCCGCGCCGCCGACCAAAATCGGGCGCGGCAGGCCGCGCGCGACCATCGCTTCGCTCACCCGCGCGAGCAGCTGTAGCGCCGCTACAAACGCCGGCCGATAGCTCACTCGGCCGCCTCCGGGACTTTCCTGAGAAGCGGCGCCAAATACCGCCCGGTAAAACTCCGCGCCTCCTTCACCACCTGCTCGGGCGTTCCCTCGGCCACCACCTCGCCCCCCTTCACGCCGCCCTCGGGCCCCAGGTCCAGCACCCAATCCGCGGTCTTGATCACGTCGAGGTTATGCTCGATCACCACCACCGTATTGCCTTGTTCGACCAGCGCGTGGAGCACCTCCAGCAGCTTCCGCACATCTTCGAAATGCAGCCCCGTTGTCGGCTCGTCGAGGATATACAGCGTCTGCCCGGTCGATCGGCGCGCGAGTTCCTTCGCTAGTTTCACGCGCTGCGCCTCGCCGCCCGACAGCGTCGTCGCTTGCTGGCCGACCTTGACATAGCCCAGCCCAACTTCGGCGAGCATCGCCATTTTCTCGCGGATCGGCGGCACGGCCTTGAAGAATTCGACCGCGTCCTCGACCGTCATGTCGAGCACGTCGGCGATGCTCATCCCCTTGAACTTCACTTCCAATGTCTCGCGGTTGTAGCGGCGGCCCGCGCACACGTCGCACGTGACATAGACGTCGGGCAGGAAGTGCATTTCGATCTTGATCAGCCCGTCGCCGCTGCACGCCTCGCACCGGCCGCCCTTGACGTTGAAGCTGAAGCGGCCGGGCTTGTAGCCGCGCGCGAGGCTTTCGGGCAGGCCCGCGAACCAGTCGCGGATCTGGGTGAAGGCGCCGGTATAGGTCGCGGGGTTCGATCGCGGCGTGCGGCCGATCGGCGACTGATCGATGTCGATCACCTTGTCGAGATGCTGGAGCCCCGTGATCTTCTCATACTTGCCCGACACGATCCGCGCGCCGTTGAGCGCGCGCGCGGCGGCGGCGTAGAGCGTGTCGATCGTGAAGCTCGACTTGCCCGATCCCGACACGCCCGTCACGCAAGTGAAGGTGCCGAGCGGGATGCTCGCGGTGACGTTCTTGAGGTTGTTGGCGGTCGCGCCGGTGAGCGTCAGCTTCTTGCCATTGCCCTTGCGGCGCTTGGTGGGGACTTCGATGCGGCGGGTGCCGTTGAGGTAATCGGCAGTGACGCTGCCTTTGGTGGCGAGGATTTCGTCGAGCGTGCCGCGCGCGACCACCGCGCCGCCATGCACCCCTGCCCCCGGCCCCATGTCGAGGATGTAATCGGCGCTGCGGATCGCGTCCTCGTCATGCTCGACGACGAGCACGGTGTTGCCGAGATCGCGGAGTCTCCGAAGGGTGGCGAGCAGCATGTCGTTGTCGCGCTGGTGGAGGCCGATGCTCGGCTCGTCGAGGACATAGAGCACGCCCGACAGCCCGCTGCCGATCTGCGACGCGAGCCGGATGCGCTGGCTCTCGCCGCCCGACAGCGTGCCGCTGGTGCGATCCAGGTTGAGGTAGTCGAGCCCGACATTGTTGAGGAAGCCGAGCCGCTCGTCGATTTCCTTCAGGATCGCGCGGGCGATTTCACGCTGCTGGGCGGTGAGCATCTCGGGCACGCCCGCGAACCAGGCGAGCGCGTCGACCACCGACAGGTGCGTGACGCTCGAGATGTCGCGCATGCCGATCTTGACCGCGAGCGCCTCGGGCTTGAGGCGGGCGCCGTGGCAGGTCTCGCACGGGGCGGACGATTGGTATTTCGACAGCTCCTCGCGCATCCACGCGCTTTCGGTGCTGAGCATGCGGCGGTTGAGATTGCCGATCACGCCCTCGAACGGCTTCTTGACGTCATAGCTCTTCTTGCCGTCGACGAAGGTCAGTGTGACGGGCTTGCCGCCGGTGCCGTGGAGGATGATCAGCTGGACCTCGCCGGGCAGTTCGCCCCACGGCGTGTCGAGGCTGAAGCCGAATTCGCGCGCGAGGCTGCCGAGCACTTGCATGTAGTAAGGCGACGGCGGCTGCGATTTCGCCCAGGGGACGATCGCGCCTTTCTTGAGGCTGAGCGCGTGGTTGGGGACGACGAGTTCCTCGTCGAACAGCATTTTCTCGCCGAGCCCGTCGCACGCCGGGCATGCGCCTTGCGGGGCGTTGAAGGAGAAGAGGCGCGGTTCGATCTCGGCGATCGTGAAGCCCGAGACGGGGCAGGCGAACTTTTCGCTGAACACGATGCGGTTGGCGGGAATCCCTGCGCCTTTCATCGCGCCGCCTAGCGAGGAGGGTGCGTCGCTTGTGGCCCGTCCCTCGACGTTGCTCGGGACGAACGGCGTACGGGCGTCTTTGACACCGGCAGGACCTGCCCCTTCACTCCCCCCACCGTTCGTGTCGAGCGCAGTCGAGACACGGGCCGCCTCGCCGAGCCCCGCCACCGTGCCATCCACGAGATCAACATAGGCCAGCCCGTCCGCCAGCTTCAGCGCCGTCTCGAAACTGTCCGCCAGCCGCGTCGCCACGTCCGGTCCCACCACCACGCGGTCGACCACCACTTCGACATCATGCTTGTATTTCTTGTCAAGCGCAGGCGCTTCGTCGATCTCGTAGATCTCGCCGTCGATCCGCACGCGGGTGAAGCCCGCGCGCTGCCATTCGGCCATGTCCTTCTTGAACTCGCCCTTGCGACCGCGCACCACCGGCGCGAGCAGCAGCGCGCGGGTGCCGTCGGGGAGCGCCATCACCCGGTCGACCATCTGCGACACGGTCTGCGCAGCGATCGGCAGGCCGGTCGCGGGCGAATAGGGGATGCCCACCCGCGCCCAGAGCAGCCGCATATAATCGTAAATCTCAGTGACGGTCGCCACGGTCGATCGCGGATTGCGGCTCGTGGTCTTCTGCTCGATGCTGATCGCGGGGCTGAGGCCCTCGATATGGTCGACATCGGGCTTTTGCATCATTTCGAGAAACTGGCGCGCATAGGCGGAGAGGCTCTCGACATAGCGGCGCTGCCCCTCGGCATAGATGGTGTCGAACGCGAGGCTCGATTTGCCGCTGCCCGACAGCCCGGTGATGACGGTGAGCGTGTCGCGCGGGATGTCGACATCCACGCCCTTCAGATTGTGCTCGCGCGCACCGCGCACGGAAATATGGGTCAGCATGGGGTGGGTTTGTTCCAGATATGTTCGGATAAGGCAAGGGCGGGAGTGGCTGTGTAGCTGGCGGCAGCCTGCCCCTTCGGCAAGCCCGCGATGCTTCGACCAGCATAGCGTTGAGAAGGATGGCCACCGCATGTCGGTGGCTGTCGCGCAGCTCATCCACCGCAGAGCGACGACTGCGACCGACCTTGGCACCCGCCTGCGCCGGATGGCCGGAGTAAATATGCCTGTTAGCAAGTATTTACGGGTTGCAAGATCGCCGATGATGGGCATTCTGTAAGGCATCGATTCGGATTGGGGATTGCTTGATATGCCTGTTACCCAACCCGTCGGTGCGCTCCGCACCGTTCAATCCGGCACGTTCATCGACATGACGTTGTCGCCAGATGGCCAGCGCGTCTACACGGTTTCCGGCAACACGGTTTCCGGCAACACGGTCTCGACCGTCGACATCGCCACTGGCGCAATTGTCCAGCACTATAGTTTCGGGACAAGTTTGGGGGCCGTGTCGCTGGCAGCAAGCGGCAATTCGCTGTTGGTTGTCGAGCGGTCGCCGACGAGCGGCACCCAGGTCGTTTATCGACTCCAACCGACGACGGGAGATGTCACGACGTTCACGACGACGGCGCCGGCCGGGTCGGATGGGGGCTTCTTCGACGTATCGTATCTTGCGGACGGGCGCGCGATATTGTCACAAGTCACACCCGGAGCATCGGTACCGCTGGTTGTGCTCGATACGCTGACCGGCAATTTCTCAACAACGACGCAGACGATCGGCGACCGTTCAACGCTGACAGCATCCGCCAGCCAGACAAGTGTTCTCGTTCAACCCAGCTCCATATTCTTCAATCTGTACCTCTATTCGGCGGTTGGCGGCGTGGTCGCGCAGGCAACCGGTTTGTACGATCCCTATGCGGGAGCCGGGCTCCCGCCAGCCAGTTCCGGGGTTCAGGCCATTTCGGCCTCCGGCGATCTGATCGCGCAAGGCACCACACAGTATGTCTTCAATTCAAATCTCACGCCCCAGCTTAGTCTGGCGACCGACTACTCATATTTGACCGCGCGAAGCTTCGCCTTCAGCCCTAGCGGTGACCGGCTCTACATGCTGGTGGGCGGATCAGATATCCATGTTGTGGCCTCTAATACGGCCACCTATGACGTCGTCGGTTACTACCCCGTCGCCCCCCCGCGAGCACGGGGCCCGCGCAAACGCCGGGCTATGGCAATATCCTGCAAGCGACGTCGGATGGCCGCTACCTCACGGTGTTGAGCGCAAACGGCGTCCAGCTGATCGACCTGACGCTCGTCGTCTTCGAAAGCGGTAGCGGCGACGACACGCTTTCCGGGTCGCCCGTGCTTTATGGTTTTGCCGGCAACGACACGTTGATCGGGGATGCGACCACAACTTTGCTCGCGGGCGGCAGGGGCGATGACATCTATCGCGTCACCACGGGCGCCACGCGGGTCGTTGAAGTCGCGGGACAGGGCACCGACTCCGTTTACAGCACCGTCACCTTCACGCTTGGCGCAAATATCGAGCGATTGATCCTCGAGGGATCGGCAGCGATCAACGGCACCGGCAACGCGCTCGCCAATGTGCTGGTGGGCAATGCCGCGAACAATATGCTGAGCGGGCTCGGCGGCAACGACACCCTGAACGGGCTGGACGGCAACGACACGCTCACGCCGGGCGCTGGTGCGAACATCGTCGATGGCGGTGCCGGCAGCGACACTCTGGTGCTGGGCGGGTGGCGGCCCGATTATCAGCTGTTCACGATCAGCGGCCAGAATTACCTGTTCGGTCGCGGCGACAGCGTGCGCGTGACCGACATCGAAACGGTGAGCTTCGGCGCGGGCGTGTCGGCCTGGACGAGTTTGCTTGCCCGCGCGCAAGCCTTTGATCCGCTGCGCTACATTGCCGGCTACAGCGATTTGCGGGCGGTGTACGGGACGGATACCAGCCAGGCGCTCAACCATTTCCTGATCGCCGGTTTCGGCGAAGGGCGCAATCCGGGCGCGTTCGACGCGCTGCGTTACGTGGCCGGTTACAGCGATCTGCGGGCGGTCTACGGGACGGATACCGTGCGCGCCACGCAGCATTACATCCTGTTTGGCGCGGCCGAGGGGCGCAATCCCAATGCCTTTGACCCACTGCGCTACATCGCTTCGTCATCCGACCTGATCGGGGCCTTCGGCGCCGATGCCAGCGCCGGCGCGTGGCATTACATCGTAGCGGGCGCCAGCGAAGGCCGCAGCACGACCGCGTTCGATCCTGCGCGTTACCTTGCCGCCTATAGTGACCTGCGTGCCGCCTTCGGCACCGACACCGTTCGCGCCACCCAGCACTACATCCTGTTCGGTTATGCCGAGGGCCGCAGTGTCGGCCTGGGCGGTGCGGCACCGACGGCAGCCGAAGGCGTCGCAGACCCGACCCGTGCCGATCCCGTATCGATCGACGGCGGCATCGATGGCACCCTTGCGAGCCTGTTCGAGACCGGCCAAGGCACGACGCCCGATTGGTTGCCGGACACATTGATGGCATCGCTGCCGACCAATGACCTCGGTGCGGCGGTCGTCGCGGTGGCTTGACCCGGCAGGTGGCGGCGCGGTGGCGCTGTTGATAGCGCGGGCGCCGCCGGAGCGCGCGGGGCGCAAGTCCGAACGCGATTTCAGGCTGCGGTCGCGCAGGTCATCACCGACACGATGCGCGTCGCTGGCGATTTCGTCGTCGTTGGGGGCAGCGCGCCGATTGACGTCGACAGCAAAGTCGGCGGCGCGTAGTTTCGCGCGATGCGCATCCTCGTTCACGTGTTGATCCTTGGCACGGCGTCGGCGCTGACGACCGGAGGCATCATGGCGGGCACCCTCCCCACCCCGATCCAGTGCAGCGTGCACGGCGAGAAGTTCGTCGCGCCGCTCACCGGGGCGGCGATCTGCCAGCGCTTCGTGGCGGCCTACGCCAAGGCGAGCGGCAGCGCCGCCACGGCGCGCCCGACGGCGCCTGCCGATGGGCTGGTGATCGCGCTAAACTTCCTGCCGCGGGGCGTCGCGACCGCCGAGGTGACGCGGATGCGCAGCGGCAAGCCGGGTGCGCCGGTCAGCTTCAATCTGGCGGTGTCCGACCGCCCCTTCAACGCCGACGATATCGACCGGTTGGCGGCGAGCACGGCCCAGGGCTTGCGGACGCCATCGCAGCGATAGAAACCCATCGCTTAACCGCGTTTGGCTTTGCGCTTTTAACCGACCCGACATATCATTCGACCATGGATTAGGCTGCGGCGACAGACGTCGACGATGCCCGTTTGCGATATGGCATAAGGGGTGAGAGACATGGCGAAGGCGCAGTGCGGTTGCTGTTCGACGGCGGTCTGCCAGAATGTCGATCCGGTCGGTAACCAGATTGATCCGCGGGGCCGTGACGGTCAGCCGATCCTCGTGCCGATCGATGGCCCGACCAACGCCAGCGCAAACGCCTTTTTGCCGATCGTCGAGCCCGTCCCCTTCGTCGACACGGTGCTGGGCAGCACGGCCACGACCGCCACGATCGCGATCGGGTCGGGCGTCGATGTCGTCATCGACACGCTCGGCGATCATGACTGGTACCGCGTCACGCTGACGGCAGGCACGCTCTACACCTTTCGGACCACGGGCACCGGCACGGCAGCGGACAGCTTTCTCAATTTGCGCGATGCCAGTGGCACGGTGCTCACCAGCGACGACGATGGCGGCGGCGGCACGCTGTCGCTCATCGGCTATACGCCTGCGGCATCGGGAACTTATTACATTGATGCGGCGACCTATAACGATGCAAGCGCGGCGACTTATCATCTGAGCGTTGCCGCGACCCCGGCAGCAGGCGCTGACGTCATTGCGGCGACCACGGCCACAACCGGAACCATCGCCGTCGGTGGCGCAGTCAATGTCAGGATCGACACCAGTGGCGACCGCGACTGGTATGCCCTAACGCTAACGGCAGGCCAGACCTATCTCTTCCGGACCGGCACCACGTCGGTCGCGGCAACCGGCGACGTGGCCGATACGACACTGACGCTTCGCGATTCGGGCGGCGCACAGCTCGCGTTCAGCGACGATGACGGAGGTCTTTATTCGGCGATCCGCTTTACTGCGACGACGACGGGCACCTATTATCTTGACGTTGCGGCCTTCGGCAGTGCGACCGGCACGACCAATTTGAGGGTCCAATTGTCGTCGCCGCTGACGGTTTACACCAATGATCAGATCGCCAACCAGCTGACCGACGGATATTGGGTCGGCGCGGCGGGGCGCCACGCCTTCAACGTTGCACCGGGCGGAACGCTGACCTTCAACGTCACCGGGCTGACGGCGGCCGGGCAGACGCTAGCACGCGAGGCGTTCAACCTTTGGACCGACGTAACGGGCATAAGGTTTTCGGAAGTCACGACCACTGCCCAAATTACGCTCGACGACAACCAAGCCAACGCCTTTGCCAATGCGACCTATTCAAACGGGGTTACCACCAGCGCCACGGTCAATATCAGCACGCAGTGGCTGACCACCTATGGCACCGGGCTGAACAGCTATTCGTTCCAGACCTATATCCACGAGATCGGTCACACGCTCGGGCTGGGCCATGGCGGCAATTACAATGGCGATGCCGCCTACGCGGCCGATGCGCTCTATTCGAACGACAGCTGGGCGACGACGATCATGTCGTATTTCGACCAGAACGAGAACAGCTACTTCGCCGGACTGGGTTTCACGCGGCAATTTGCGGTGACGCCGATGATTGCCGATGCCATTGCAACGACGGTGCTGTACGGCGCAAACACGCTGACCCGCACCGGCAACACCATTTATGGCTTCAACAACACATCGGGCCGTGCGGTTTATGATGCGACCGTGAACCCGAACGTCAGCTACACGATCTACGATAATGGCGGCATCGATACGCTTGATTATTCCGGCTTTTCGCAGACCCAGACGATCAACCTCAATGCCGAAACCTTTTCGAGCGTCGGCGGTCGTGCAGGCAATGTGTCGATCGCGCGCGGATCGGTGATCGAAAACGCCGTCGGCGGCAGCGGCAATGACACGATCATCGGCAATGACGTCGCCAATTCGTTCGATCTGTCGCGCGGTGGGGTCGATACGGTCAGTGGCGGCGGCGGCGACGACGCATTCTTCTTCGGCGCGACACTGACAGGCGCCGACACGATCGATGGCGGCGCGGGCAGCAACGATCAGGTCGGCATTCAGGGCAATTACACCGGTGCGAATGCGCTGGTGCTGAGCGCGACCTCGCTGACCGGCGTCGAAGTGCTGTCGGCGCTTGCGGGGTTCAGCTATGACATCACCACCAACAATGCCAATGTCGCTGCCGGGCAGGTGCTGACGATTTTCGGCACCAATTTGGGCGCTGCCGACAATCTCACGGTCAATGCCTCGGCCGAAACCGATGGCAGCGTGCGTGTCTATGGCGGGCTTGGTGTCGATACGTTCACCGGGGGCGCGGGCAACGACGGCTTCTACTTCGGCCCCGGTCGCTTTGGCGCATCTGACCGGGTCACCGGCGGCGGCGGCAGCAACGACCAGATTGCGCTCGACGGCGATTACACGATCACGCTCGACACGCGCTTCGACGCCGAAGTCGTGGTGCTGTTGCGCAATAGCTCGGGCCCGGAGAACAACTTCAACATCACCGTCGGCGATTCGTTCGTACCGACCGGCCAGACGCGGACGATCTTCGCGCTGTCGGTCACCAACCCCGTCACGATCAACGGTGCGGGCGAAACCGATGGCATCCTGCGTATCTTTGGCGGCACAGCGGGCGACACCATCACCGGCGGCAGCGGCGCGGATTATATCTTCGGCGGCAATGGCGGCGACACGCTGAACGGCGGCGCGGGGGCCGACATTTTCTTCTACGACGACTCTGTTCAGTCGAGCTCGACCAACTATGACCGGCTGCTCGACTTCAACTTCGCGAGCGATCGCATCCAGATCAGCGGCCAGGTCCATGACAGCTATGCGACGATCGCGAGCGGCGCGCTGAGCACGGCCAGCTTCGACGCGGACCTTAACGCTGCAACCGGTGCGCAGTTGATCGGTGGCCGCGCCGTGCTGTTCACGCCGACATCGGGCACGCTGGCGGGCCAGGCCTTCCTGGTGGTCGATGCCAATGGCGTCGACGGCTATCAGGCGGGCGCGGATTATGTGTTCCAACTGCCGAATGCAGTGACGGGCGGGGCCGATTTTATCATCGGGTGATGCGGGGTACTTTATGTCAGACCAAAGCTTGGCTTTCCAGCGACACGATAGGCACGCGACCGCCTCAAATTAGTCGTTTTCGCTGTTGATCCATTAGGCTCCTTTGATATCCGGTCGATGTCAAAGGAGGGGGTGAAGAAATGCCCAAGTGGAACCGGTACTTCAAAACGGCCGACGGCCCGCTTGCTGATCTGGAAGACTCGGCGATTGATTTTTGGACCAACACGACTTGGTTCGGTCAGGCACTCGTCGCCCCTATTCTCCCGACATCGCAAAATGGAGACGAAGGCAATAATATCATTTCCGGCACGACCGGCGCAGATATAATCGCAGGCAATGGCGGTGACGACACGATCAGCGGCGATGCCGGTAATGACATTCTGTTCGGTGATTATAATAGCGACAGTGTCAACCCTAACCTTGGCGGCAATGACACGCTGAACGGTGATGCTGGAAACGATACGATTGTTGGCGGCGCAGGCAATGATACGTTGAATGGCGGCGACAACGATGACTTCCTCGTCTCGGGCTATGGTTATATCGGCGCACCCGCCAACAACCGCGTCGTGCTTACGTCCAGCAACGTTCGTTTCAGTACAATCAACGATGGTGGTGATGATGTCATCAATGGCGGCGCCGGGTTTGACAATGCCTATCTGATCTACAATCGCGCCGCCGGGCTATCAATTGATGCAAGCAATCCGGCAGCAGTAGCGGCGATCCTGTCGGGCGGCCTCGCGGCGGGATCGATCACCGGGATCGAGCGATTGAGCGTCTATGCCGAAGCAACCAGCGGCAACAATGTGATTGTCGGTACCGACACGGGTAATGATGTCATCGTCAGCGGATCGGGCAATGATAGCCTGCGCGGTCTGGCCGGCAACGACACGCTTTCCGGGGGCCTTGGTAATGACACGCTAGACGGCGGAGCGGGGGTTGATACGGCGAATTATTCGCTGCTGCAAACCGGCGTAACGGTTGACCTTCGGCTTCAAGGCGTAGCGCAGAACACGGTCGGCGCAGGCATCGACACGTTGATCAGCATCGAAAATGTGACCGGGTCGGCCGGCAGCGACACCCTGACCGGGGATGACAGCGCCAATAGCCTTCAAGATCAGTCCGGCGGCGATGACATCATCTCTGGCCTCGGCGGCGACGACACCATCTTTGTGTCACGGTTCAACGCCGCCCTTGCGTCAACGGTCAGTGTAACCGCCGGACTGGGCAATGACGTCATTCGCTTTACGGGTTCGAGCGCGTCGCACGTCGCGATCCTGTTCGGCAACGAGGGCAATGACAATATTGGCGTGAATGGCGCCGGACTGTTCACGATCAATGCCGGTGCCGATAATGATTTCGTGGCCGTGGACACGGTCAACGGCACTTACAATATTGATCTTGGAACCGGCGCCGACACGTTACAACTCTCGCGCGCAAACAATGTCTATCGCGCGGCCGACGCAATTAGGGTCACCGGTTTCGTTGCTGCAGATGGCGATATCATCGACTTGAGCCAGTGGTTGCCGTCGGCCGGCTTGTTTAACTATAATGTCGGCAATCCCTTTGAGCTTGGATACATGCGGCTGGTGCAATCGGGTGCCGATACACTGATTCAGGTGCGCCAGATCCCCTTTGCAAGCGAGTTCGGCACGATCATCAGGCTGGCCAACTTCGACGGATCGACGCTGACTGCGGCAAGTTTCAACGGTTTCCAACCGCCAAGCTCGGTCAACGTGCTTGGGACGGCGGGGAATGACACGCTGACCGGCACGGCCGGCGCCGATTTGTTCGACCTCACCGCCGGTGGGATCGATACTGTCTTTGGCGGCAACGGTGATGACGGCTTCTCGTTCGGCGCGACGCTGACAGCGGCCGACACGATCGATGGCGGCGCAGGCAACAACGACCAAATCGGCATTCAGGGCAACTACACCGGCGCCAATGCGTTGGTGCTTGGGGCAACGACGCTGACCGGGGTCGAAGTGATCGCGGCGCAATTTGGTGGCAGTTATGATATCACCACCAACGACGCGAACATCCCTGCCGGTCAACGACTGACGATTTACGGCGCCCGATTGGGCGCGAGCGACAATCTCACCGTCAATGCCTCGGCCGAAACCGACGGCGAGATTCGAGTCTATGGCGGGAATGGTATCGACACGCTGACAGGCGGCGCGGGCAATGACGGCTTCTATTTTGGTCCCGGCACGTTCGGTGCGTCCGATCAAGTAAATGGCGGCGGCGGCAGCAATGACCAGATCGCGCTTGACGGCGATTATCTCGTGACACTCGACGCACGCTTCGGTGTCGAGACGGTGGTGTTGCTGCACAATAATACAGCAGGCATTGAGAATTTCTTTAGCGTCACCGTCGCCAACGCTTTCGTCCCCACCGGTGAAACGCGGACGATCTTTGGGTTGTCGGTAACACGGTCGATCACGGTCAACGGTGCTGCCGAAACCGACGGCATTTTGCGCATTTACGGCGGGACCGCGGCCGATACGCTGACCGGCGGCGGCGCGGCGGACTGGATTTTCGGCGGCAATGGCGGCGACACGCTGCGCGGCGGCAATGGCGCGGATGTCTTCTTCTACGATGCCGCCGTTCAGTCGAGCTCGACCAATTACGACCGGCTACTCGACTTCGACTTCGCAAACGACCGTATCCAGATCAGCGGCCAGGTGCACGATACCTATGCGACTGTTACCAGCGGCTTGCTGAGCGACGGGACGTTCGACGCCAATCTGGCGACTGCGCTCAATGCCCAACTCATCGGCGGGCGCGCGGTGTTCTTTACCCCCAATAGCGGCACGTTGGCGGGTCAGACCTTCCTGGTGGTCGATGCCAATGGCGTCGACGGCTATCAGGCGGGCGCGGATTATGTGTTCCAACTGCCGAATGCGGTGACCGGCGGCGTCGATTTCATCATCTGACCGGCTCGACGGCCGTTACGCCGTGATCGGCTCAACAGGAGATCGATGCCATGATAGTGACGCTCCTTGCCGCGCTGCTGCAAACGCCGAACACTTCGCCAGCGGTGCTGATGCCTCTGGACAAGTGGAGCGTGGACTATGGCAACACCGGATGCTCGCTGGCACGCAGCTTTGGCGATGAAGCGGCGCCGGTGACCCTCCGCTTTACGCCGGCGTCGTTGGGCGGATTCACGACGATCATGCTTGATGCCCCCGCAGGCAACGCCCGCCAGCGGCAGGCCGGTACTGCGATGCTACAGTTCCAGCCCGAAAACCGTACCCTGACGGCAGACTACATGTCGCCGGGGCAACGCGACGAGAATCACCGCGCCTTAGCGATACGCCTCATCGGTCAGGAAATCGGCATTTGGCGCGGCGTTGAACGGCTAGCCATTTCGCTCGACAAGTCGCCGCCGCTGACCGTCGAGCTCAAGGGGATGCACACCGCGATTAGCGCGCTGCAGAAATGCCAAGACGACTTGCTGCGTGACTGGCAGGTCGATCCCGGCGAGGTTTCAAATATGGCGGTCAATCCGAAGCTCGTATCGGATCTTGGCGAGATCTTCGACCCGAAATACCTGCGCAATGGCTTGCCCAAGGGCGAGTTGCTCCGGGTAAACATGTTGTTCACGGTGGGGATCGACGGGTCGGTCAGCGCGTGCCGAGTCATCGAAACAAGCGGTCAAGATGCGCTCGATACAGCGACCTGCGCGCTGTCGATTGGGCGAATCCGCTATCGACCTGCTCGCGACAAAAGCGACCGACCAATGGTATCGCACGCGGTGCTCGCCGTTCGATGGCCTAGTCCCCCGGAATAGCGTCGATACGGCTTTGATGTGCGGCAGCCCACGGCCGCCAAGATCAGCCCCCCAACACCCCCGCCACCGTCCGCAACACCTTGGCACGGAAATGCACGCCGATGTGGCTGCCCTTGATTTCGATCACGCGCAGCCCCGGCTCACCCAAGCCAAAACAGGCGCGGCCGTTGACGAGGCCGTCGCTCGGGCTCCAGATCGCGGTGGCGGGCATCGGCAAAGGTGCGGCGATTTCCGCCTGGCGCGCGATCAGCGCGGGGTCGTCTATCCCCTCCCCGCTGACGAGCTGATAGGTACGCCAGACATTGGTCGCGCGCGGTCCGGCGGCATAGGGGGAGGCCAGTGTGATGACTTCGCGCACCACGCCGACACCCAGCCGGTGCGCTGCCAGCCGTGCCATGATGCCGCCGAGCGATACGCCGATCAGCGTCACGGGTGCGCCGCTGCGCGCGGCATAATCCTCAACCCGCGCGAGCAGCCGCTCGCCTTCCCGGCCGACCGTGCGCGTGCCGAAATTGCGGCCCAGCCCCCAGGTCTCGACGCGGTAGCCAAGGCGCCGCAGATAGCGCGCCATGATCAGCATCGACCTGTCCGAATTGATGAGGCCGGGCAGCAACAGGAGCGGCCGCCCGTCGCCGCGCGGCACCGCGCCGGTCTTGCTCGCGGCCAGTTCGGCGAGCGTCCACACCGCGCGCGGCAGTTCGGCAGCCCAGAGCAGGCGGCTGGGAGGCGGGAGCGAAGGTGCGGCGGACATCGGCTGACTCTAGCAGGCCCATCCTGGGTAGGTCGAGAGCCGCCGCGCAACACGCGCTTAACGGCATCTTCAGCACGCTGGCCATAGCGATGCCCGATGAACCCCTTTGGTCGGCTCCAGCTATCACGCATTTTCGGGCGACTTCCGCTGCCCGTCATGCTGTCGCTGCTGTTGCTGCTGGGGCTGGTACCCGCGGGGCTGCTCGGCCAGCTTTTCGTCGAACAGAGCATGAAGGACGTCGACTTCGCGCAGCGCGAGATCGCCGGGCTCGAATATTTGCGACCAAGCTGGACCGCCTATGAGCGGGCAAGCCGCGCACCGCTCACCGCCGCTGAGCGCACCGCGCTGAGGACCGCGCTCAAGTCGGCAGGCGTCGAACACGATGCGCTGTTCGGCACCGAGCCGCTCGCGCGCAGCGCCGTCCAGGCGGTGGCCAAAGCGCCCCCCGCCGAGGCGCAGCGCGACATCGGCGCGCTGATCACCGCGATCGGCGACAAATCGAACCTGATCCTCGATCCCGATCTCGACAGCTATTATCTGATGGACATCGCCCTGCTGAAACTACGGGCACTGGCCGATGCGACGACGCCCGAAGAAGCGGCGACATCCTTGCCGATGCATCGCCGCGACGTGATGCGCGCCGTTGCCGCAATCCACCTGTCGCTCGACCGGGCGATCGAGGGCAACGCCGACAACAGCCTCGCGACCGGTCGGCTGAAGCGCCTGGCGGACGATCTCGATCGTACTGCCCAAGCGTATCTCGACCACCGTGACCCGGCAGGGTTGGCGGCGTTGGGTGCTGCCCGCAATGCGCTCTGGAGCGAGGCAGCCGATAATCTCGATCGCTTGCTCCACGCGCGGATCGACCGATTGACCGGTCGGCTGCATTTCAACCTCGCGCTGTCGATCGGCGTTGTTCTCGCCGTGATCCTGCTCGGCACCGCGTTGATCGCGACCCTGTCGGGCAGCTTGCGGGCATTGACGCGGCGCATCGCGCAGCTATCCGACGGCGACTACACCGCGTCGGTGCCGGGGACCGGCCTGCACAATGATGTTGGGGTCATCGCCCGCGCGCTCCAGGGCTTTGTCACGATGGCAAGCGAGCGCGAAGCGTTGCAACAGCGGCTGATCGACCAGCGCGAAGAAGCACGTCGCGCACTCGAAACCGTCGTCGATCAGGTCAAGCGCGAGAATGCCGCGCTGATGGCGCAAGCAGCCGAGCATGCAAAGCTGCGCCGCGACCTCGAACGCCACACCGTCGTCTCGCTCGCGACGGATCTTGAAGCGCATATCGTCGGGCTGGTCGGCACCGCGCGCGCGGCAGCAGCGCGCGTCGACGTGGCCGCCGGCGCGATGGCCAATGACGCGCTCACCACCCGCGAACAATCGCACCTCGCCACAACCGCTGCCAGCCAGATCCGCGACGCGGTCGACAGCGTCGCGCCAAGCATTGTGTCGATCGCCGCGCGGCTGAAGGACTTGCGGCTGCGGTCCGATGATGGCCGATCAATGGCTGAAGAGGCCTTTGGTCGGGTCGATGCCGCCAATGCGCGGATCGCCGATTTCGCCGCCGCCGCCGATCGCATCGAAGCGATGCAATTGCTGATCGCCGATGTCGCCGCCAAAACCAATTTGCTCGCGCTCAATGCCTCGATCGAGGCAGCCCGCGTGGGCGAAGCCGGAAAAGGCTTCATGGTCGTCGCCGATGAGGTCAAGGCGCTCGCCAATTCGACACGGTCGGCCACGCGCGACATCGCCGCGCAGATTGGCGACATGCGCGCCGCCAATGCGGCGGTCGTGACCGCCTTCCAGAATGTGCTCGACGCGATTGACGGGCTGGCGAGCTCATCGCGCGACATTTCGTCCGGAATCGCCGATCAGTCGACCCGCATCGATTCGATCGAACGGACGATGCGCGTCGCCAATGACACGGTTGCCGCGCTGACCGACAGCATCACCCAGGCCGATCACGCTGCCGGCCAGGCCGCACGCTCCTCCAGCGAAATCGTCGGCGCCTTCGCACGCGTCGTCGGCGATCTGGCGACGCTTGACACTGCGATCATCGATTTCACCTCCGACATCCGCAACGCCCAGGTCGCTGCCTGAGGCGGTTCAGATGTGGATCGGCTTGCCGGTCACGCCCATCGCTGCTTCCTTGAACGCTTCGGCATGGGTCGGGTGGGCGTGGCAGGTGTAGGCGATATCTTCGCTCGTGGCCCCAAATTCCATTGCTTGGGCGGCCTGTGCGATCATTGAGCCTGCGACCGAGGCGATCATCCAGACGCCGAGCACGCGGTCGGTCTTGGCGTCGGCGATCACCTTCACAAAGCCGTCGGGCTCGTGGTTGGTCTTGGCGCGGCTGTTGGCGAGCATCGGGAATTTGCCGACCTTCACCTCGCCGCGTTCCTTTGCCGCTTCCTCGGTCAGGCCGACGCCAGCGATTTCGGGCCAAGTGTAGACGACGCTCGGGATGACATCGTGGTTCACGATGCCGGTGAGGCCGGCGATGTTTTCAGCCACCGCAATGCCCTCATCCTCGGCCTTGTGGGCAAGCATCGGGCCGGGGACGACATCGCCGATCGCCCAGATGCCGGGGACGCCCGTTTGGAAGCGGTGGTCGATCTCGATCTGCCCGCGCTTGTTGGGGGCGATGCCGGCGGCTTCGAGGTTCAGGCCTTCGGTATTGGGGCGGCGGCCGATCGAGACGAGAACGCAATCGGCGGTGATCGTTTCCGCCGTGCCGCCCGCGGCGGGTTCAACGGTGACGGTCGCCTTGCCGTCGGCGACGGTGACGCCAGTGACCTTGGTCGACAGCTTGAACTCGATGCCCTGCTTCTTGAAGACCTTGTTCGATTCCTTGCGGACTTCGCCATCGAAGCCGGGCAGGATCTGGTCGAGAAATTCGACGCAGGTGACTTTCGCGCCGAGCCGCTTCCACACCGAGCCAAGCTCGAGCCCGATCACGCCGCCGCCGATCACGACGAGATGTTCCGGCACCTTGGCCAGTTCGAGCGCGCCGGTTGAATCGACGATGATCTGCGCGGCGTTATCGACCGCGACGCCGGGCAGCGGGGTGACGCTCGATCCGGTGGCGATGACGATATTCTTGGCGCGGTAGCTGGTGCCGGCAACATCGACCGTGTCGGTGCCCGTGAACTCGGCGTGACCTTTCAGCCAGTCGACCTTGTTCTTCTTGAACAGGAACGCGATGCCGCCAGTGAGCTGCTTGACCGCGTCAATCCGCTGCGCGTGAAGCGCGTCCATGTCGAGCTCGACCGAGCCGAGCTTGATGCCGAGCTTGGCCATCATGCCGTTGGCCGCGTCGTTGAAGAATTCGGACGCATGCAGCATCGCCTTCGACGGAATGCAGCCGACATTGAGGCAGGTACCGCCCAACGTCTCGCGCGATTCCACACACGCGGTCTTCAGCCCGAGCTGCGCCGCGCGGATCGCCGCGACATAGCCGCTAGGGCCGGAACCGATGATGAGGACGTCGTAGTCGTAGTCAGCCATATCTAATCCCTTAGCATCGCATGCTGCCTGTGCATTCCCATTCGCGACCGCCTTCGCCGCCATCGGTGGAACCCGGCGACGAATCGCGGGCGACCAGCGCCACAAATGCGACTGCGCCAAGTCCGAAAACGAAGATCAACCCACCCTTCGCAGGCCACAACATCTTTCCCCGGTGGCTGGACTGGTCGCCGCGACTTGCTCTTGAGGCTTCATCCCAATTTAAGATTGTAATGCTCAGCCACGATATACCAGCCAAGAGGAGCATGAGCAGCAGGCCGTTAATCACGCGACACGGTCATGACCCAATCAGCATCCGTGTAGGGTTCTCGATCGCCACATACTCCTCATCACGCATCATGTCGGCAGCAAAGGCGGCTGCGGCGCGCAGATGCTCGGGCACGATGCCGGGATATTCCTCGGCCATTTGTTCGGCGCTCCAACCGGCAGCGATCAACTTCAGAACGAACTCGACCTTGATCCGCGTATCGCGAAAGATCGGCTTGCCGAAGCCGATCTTTGGATCGGAATGAATGTGGTCACGCCAGTTCATGCTGCCCTCACAAATCGATCAAAATTCGCGTCGGGTCCTCGATAGCATTTTTGAGCGCGACGAGGAACGTCACCGCTTCCCGCCCATCGATCAGGCGGTGGTCGTAGCTGAGCGCCAAATACATCATCGGGCGGATCACGATCTGGCCATCGCGCACGACCGGGCGATCCTCGATCCGGTGCAAGCCCAGCACCGCCGACTGCGGCGGGTTGATGATCGGGGTCGACATCAGCGAACCGAACACACCGCCGTTGCTGATCGTGAAGGTGCCGCCCTGCATTTCCTCCATCTTCAGCGTGCCATCCTTGGCGCGCTTGCCGAAATCGCCGATCGTCCGCTCAATCTCGGCAACCGACATCTGGTCAGCATTGCGGACGACCGGCACGACCAACCCGCCCGGCGACGACACCGCGACCGAGATGTCAGCGTAATCGTGATAAACGATCTCATCGCCGTCGATCGACGCATTGACGTTGGGGATGTCCTTCAGCGCCAGGCACGCCGCCTTGGCGAAAAAGCCCATGAAGCCCAGCCGAACGCCGTGCTTTTTCTCGAACAAATCCTTATACTTCGCCCGCGCCTCGATCACTGCCGTCATGTCGATGTCGTTGAACGTCGTGAGCATCGCCGCGGTGTTCTGCGCTTCCTTAAGGCGGCGCGCGATCGTCTGGCGCAGGCGCGTCATGCGGACGCGTTCCTCGCGACGCGCACCGGTCGTGGCGGGTGCGGGCATGGGCGCTGCTGAAGGCGCAGGGCTCGGCGCAGGCGCGGATTTCGCCGCGAGCACATCATCCTTGGTCAGCCGCCCGTCCTTGCCGGTGCCGGTAACGGTGGCCGGATCGACGCCGGTTTCGAGCACCGCACGACGCACCGAGGGTGACAGCGCGGCGGGGGCGGCGTCACTCGCGGCGGCAATTTCGGTCGCCGAGCGCGCGGGTTCAGGCTCGGCAGCCTTCGCAGGGGCCGGAGCGGGCGCAGCGGCGCCGTCTTCGATCGTCGCGATCATCGCGCCGACTTCGACGGTATCGCCGACTTTCACTACGTGCGGCCCCATCACGCCAGCGGCAGGCGCGCCGACCTCGACCGAGACCTTGTCGGTCTCAAGGCTCGCAACAGGTTCGTCGAGCGCGACGGGGTCGCCGGGCTGCTTGAGCCATTCGCCCAGGGTCGCTTCGGTGATCGATTCGCCCAGCACGGGCACTTTGACTTCGGTTGCCATTCGCTTGTTCCTCGAAACTCTGAAAACCGTTTGGGCTGAGCTTGTCGAAGCCCTGCCCTTCTTTTTACCGCCGCCAAGAAGAACGGCCCTTCGACAAGCTCAGGGCGAACGGTGACAGCGTATCCTAGTTCTTCCGCGTCCGTCGGATTTCTTCGCGGACATTATGCCCCAGCGCATCAGCGACGAGCGCCGCCTGTTCCATCTGGTGGCGCTTCATCAGGCCCGTCGCAGGCGATGCCGCCGCCGCGCGCCCGGCGTAGCGTGGCCGCTGCACCGCGCCGCCCGCCTCGACCAGACACTCCTCGATGAACGGCTCAACAAAGCTCCACGCGCCATTGTTCTTCGGTTCTTCCTGCGCCCAGACGACATGCTCCAGATTGGTCATGCGCTTGAGCCGCTCAACCAGCGGTTCGCCGGGGAAGGGATAGAGCTGCTCGATTCGCACGACCGCGGTATTCTTGTCGCCCGCCGCGTTGCGCGCTTCCATCAGATCATAGGCGACCTTGCCGGTGCAGAGCACCAGCCGCCGCACATCGGCATCGGCCGGCGCCCAGGGGTCCGACAGGATGCGCATGAAGTGGCTGTCGTTCTGGAAATCCGCCGCCTTCGACACCGCCAGCTTATGGCGCAGCAGCGATTTCGGCGTGAAGACGATCAAGGGTTTCCGGAACGACCGGTGCATCTGGCGCCGCAGCAGGTGAAAATAGTTTGCGGGGGTGGTGCAATTGGCGACCTGCATATTGTCGCCCGCGCACAGTTGCAGGAAGCGTTCTGGCCGCGCCGAGCTATGCTCGGGCCCCTGCCCTTCATATCCGTGCGGCAGCAGCATCACGAGGCCATTGGCGCGCAGCCATTTGGCTTCGCCCGCCGCGATGAACTGGTCGATCATGATCTGCGCGCCGTTCATGAAATCGCCGAACTGCGCTTCCCACAGCACCAAAGTCTTCGGATCGGCAAGCGCATAGCCATATTCGAAGCCGAGCACGCCGTACTCGGACAGCGGCGAGTCGAGTACTTCGAAGCTGCCATGCTCGATCGTCCAGAGCGGGACGTACTTATGCTCGTCGGTCTGGTCGACCCAGACGGCGTGGCGCTGGCTGAAGGTGCCGCGCCCCGAATCCTGCCCCGACAAGCGCACCCCATAGCCTTCGGACAGCAGCGACCCGAAAGCGAGCGCTTCGCCGGTTGCCCAGTCAAAGCCTTCGCCGCTGGTGAACATGCCGCGCTTGGCGTCGATCACGCGCGACAGTGTTTTGTGGATTTTCACGCTGTCGGGAACGGTGGTGAGCGTGCGGCCGATGCTGTCGAACAGTTTTGGCTCGATGCCGGTTTCGATATTGCGGCGTGCGGTTTCGGGATCGGCAGGCGCGTGTAGCCCCGACCAGCGCCCGGCGAACCAGTCGGCCTTGTTGGGCTTGTAGCTCGCCCCCGCTTCGAACTCGCCTTCGAGCAGGTCGATGAAGCTCTTGATCTGGCCATCGATCCACGCCTGATCGACCACGCCCTGCGCGATCAGCTTCTTGCCATAGATGTCGCTCACCGCCGGATGCTGGCGGATGCGATCGTACATCAGCGGCTGGGTGAAGCTCGGTTCGTCGCCTTCATTATGGCCGAACCGGCGATAGCACCACATGTCGATGACGATATCGCGGTGGAAGCGCTGGCGGAACTCGATCGCCATTTTGGTGGCGAACGTCACTGCTTCGGGATCGTCGCCATTGACGTGGAAGATCGGCGCCTGGACGCCCTTCGCCACATCGCTCGGATAAGGCGAGCTGCGCGCATATTGCGGGCTGGTGGTGAAACCGATCTGGTTGTTAATGATGAAGTGCAGGCAACCACCGGTGTTGTACCCGCGAATCCCCGAAAAGCCGAGGCATTCCCAGACAATCCCCTGCCCCGCAAAGGCCGCATCGCCGTGGATCAGCACGGGGAGCGAACCGGTATGGTGTTCGTCGCCCGCAATCGTCTGGATCGCGCGCGTCTTGCCAAGCACGACCGGGTCGGCCGCTTCCAAGTGCGACGGGTTGGCAACCAGCGACATATGCACATTGATGCCGTCGAATTCGCGGTCGGTGCTGGTGCCGAGGTGATACTTCACATCGCCAGATCCGGCGACATCATCGGGATTGTCCGACCCGCCCGAAAATTCGTGGAAGATCACGCGGTAAGCCTTGGCCATCACATTGGCGAGCACGTTCAGCCGCCCGCGATGCGCCATGCCGTACACGATTTCGCGCACGCCATATTGGCCGCCATATTTGATCACGCTTTCAAGCGCGGGGATCATGCTTTCGCCGCCATCGAGCCCGAAGCGCTTGGTGCCGACGTATTTGCGACCGAGGAATTTCTCCCACTGCTCGGCCTCGATCACCTTGTTGAGGATCGCCTTCTTGCCTTCGGGGCTGAACTGGATGGCCTTGTCCTTGCCTTCCATCCGCTCCTGCAGGAAGCGGCGCTCCTCGACATCGGCGATGTGCATATATTCAAGGCCGACATTGCCGCAGTAATTGGCGCGCAATATGTCGACGAGCTCGCGGATCGTCGCGGTTTCGAGTCCGAGCGCGCCGCCGATATAGACCGGGCGATCAAGATCAGCGCCCGAAAAGCCGTGATATTCGGGCGTCAGATCGGCGGGGAGTTCCTGTTTTGTAAGGCCGAGCGGATCGAGATTGGCGGCGAGATGCCCGCGCACGCGATAGGTGCGGATCAGCATCATCGCGCGGATCGAATCAGCGGCGGCGCGGGTGACGTCGACTTGCGGCGCGGCGGGGGCAGCGGCGGGCTTGGGTGCGCCTTTTGCGAGCTTAGCGGGAGGCTCCATCTGCGACGGATCGAGCGCGGCGGTCAGATCATCGGTGTCGGTTGCGGGCCAGTTCCTGGCTTGCCAGCTCGGGCCACTCGACGCGGCCTCCAGCCCTTCGAAGAAACCGCGCCACGCGGGCTCGACGCTGTCGGGCGACGCCTGATAGCGCGCGTAGAGCGAGTCGATGAACGCGGGGCTCACCGAGCCTGCGAGTGCTTCGAAATCCTGGCCTTCATAGCCCATGACTTAGGTCCTCATTGTGCTCGCGCGAAGGCTCTCCCGTAGCGGGAGCACGACGCAATTCAGCCCTTCAACACTTCCAGCAGCGTTTCGCCCAACAGGCTCGGGCTCGCCGCGACCTTGATGCCGGCGGCTTCCATCGCCGCAATCTTGTCTTCGGCGCCGCCCTGCCCGCCCGAGACGATCGCGCCGGCATGGCCCATGCGCCGACCGGGGGGCGCGGTACGGCCCGCGATGAAGCCCGCCATCGGCTTTTTGCGCCCACGCTTGGCTTCGTCGATCAGGAATTGCGCGGCCTCTTCTTCGGCCGAGCCGCCGATTTCGCCGATCATGATCATCGAATGCGTTTCGGGATCAGCGAGGAAGAGTTCAAGCACGTCGATGAAATTGGTGCCGTTGACCGGATCGCCGCCGATGCCGACCGCCGTCGTCTGGCCGAGCCCGGCATTGGTCGTCTGGAACACCGCTTCATAAGTGAGCGTGCCCGAGCGCGACACAACGCCGACCGATCCCTTGGAAAAAATGCTGCCGGGCATGATGCCGATCTTGCATTCGCCGGGCGTCAGCACGCCGGGGCAATTGGGGCCGATCAGCCGCGACTTCGAACCCGACAGCGCGCGCTTGACCTTGACCATGTCGAGCACCGGAATGCCCTCCGTAATCGTCACGATCAGCGGCACCTGCGCATCGATCGCTTCGAGGATCGAGTCGGCGGCAAAGGGCGGCGGCACATAGATGACGCTCGCGGTCGCGCCGGTCTTGGCGACGGCTTCTTCGACCGTGTTGTAGACCGGCAAGCCGAGATGCTCGGTCCCGCCCTTGCCCGGCGTGACGCCGCCGACCATCTGCGTGCCATAAGCCAGCGCCGCCTGTGTGTGGAAGCTGCCGGTTTCGCCGGTCATCCCTTGCGTGATGACCTTGGTGTTCTTGTCGACGAGGATGCTCATGCGGGTTCCTGTTTCAATGCGCGGATTGTTTGAATGGATTGCGGACGGTGACGTTGCCGAACACCTGACCATCGTTCAGATCCTCGGTCATCAAGGTCGACGCGCCCGCTGCATGAGCGGCCGCGATGATCGCGCCGTCCCAATAGGAAGTCTGGAAACGCTGCGATAGCCTGATGCCCTCGGTCACCAGTCGGTGATCGATTGCGACACATTCCACCGTCCCGAGCAACTCCACCCAGCGTCGCGCCTCTTCGACCGGCAACGGCAAGGGCTTGAGTCTGATCGCGTTCGCGTAGAATTCCTGCAACACTTGCGCAGACACCGCGAAGTCGCCGTCACTGATCACGTCGAGCGCACGCTCATGCTTGCCGGCATCAGCGGCCAGCGCCTGTTTTGCCGCTGCATAAAGCAGGACATTGGTATCGAGAAACCGGGTGGCCACCGATCAATCCTTGCCCGCGCGCGCGTAGCTTGCCGCACGATCCCACTGGCGCATGTCGATCGTTGACTGCGTTTCGCGACCGAGCGCGAGCATGCCGGCGATCGCGCTGCGGCGGCGCTCCTCAAGGCCGACGGCTTCCTCCATATGACGCCGGAGCAAGGCGTTCACCGACGTCTTGCGCTGCGCGGCATGCAGGCGGAATTGTTCGAGCAGCGCTTCATCGACCGCAAGCGTGATGTTCTTGGTCATCACAAATCTCCACGGTTACACAGGATATGTGTAAAATAGGATGGCGACGGTTTCACGTCAACGCGCCGCCTTGGTATGGAAGCTGCCGGTTTCGCCGGTCATCCCTTGCGTGATGACCTTGGTATTCTTGTCGACGAGGATGCTCACTTGTCTCTCCGAAAAAAGTCGAACCAGCGGCGCTTCGGCGGTTCATCCTTGGGGAAGTCTTGCGGAATATATTTGCTCACGTTACCCGATTGAAAGTCGTCGGAAACTTGCCGCCATCGGCCCGTAGATGGCGCCTGTAATTCATCACCCGGAAAGTAAATTTCGCCTTCGCCTTCGTCGCCGCTAACGTCGTAAAAGCCCACTCGGCATTCGACCGCATGCCTTCTTGTGGCCTCATAGGCCTCCTCAGCGACCGACCACCGGAAGTCGATGTAGATTGATTGTGGCGTGCAGCTATATCCTGTGATGTGCGGGTCATCGACCTTATCGTCATCAACTTCCTGCATGTCGGGCCAGTTCGGCAACATGGCATTGTGCCAAGCTCGAAGACATTCAGACGACCCAACAAAATAGCACTCGCCGTCTTCTGATTGCTCGCTGAACCACGCCAGAAAATCAGCGCGACCGCGCGGGGCGGCGCTAGGATCAAAGACGAAGAGATCGTAGCTCACTTCAACTACGCCAGCGACCCGTCAATCGCCTTGCACGCCACCAGCAGTTCCTTGACCGCATCGACCGACACCGCAAGGTTGCCCTTCGCTTCGTCGTCGAGCGCGATCTCAACCACTTTCTCCGCGCCACCCGCGCCGATCACCACCGGCACGCCGACATAGAGATTGTCGATCCCGTACTGGCCGGTCAGATGCACCGCCGCTGGCAGCACGCGCTTTTCGTCACCCAGATAGGCCTGCGCCATCGAAATCGCGCTCGTCGCCGGGGCATAATAGGCTGAGCCGGTCTTCAAGAGCGCGACGATTTCGCCGCCGCCGCTGCGCGTGCGCGCCACGATCGCGTCGATGCGCTCCTGCGTCGACATGCCCATCGCGATCAGATCGGGCACCGGGATGCCCGACACGGTCGAGTACTGGATCACCGGGACCATCGTGTCGCCGTGGCCGCCGAGCACGAAACTGGTCACGTCCTTCACCGACACCTGGAATTCATCGGCGAGGAAATGGCTGAAGCGCGACGAGTCCAGCACGCCGGCCATGCCGACGACCTTCTGGTGCGGCAGGCCGGAGAATTCGCGCAGCGCCCACACCATCGCGTCGAGCGGGTTGGTGATGCAGATCACGAACGCATCGGGCGCATTGGCGGCAATGCCTTCGCCGACCGCCTT
>JAIETY010000169.1 GCA_019744885.1 Sphingomonas sp. | reverse complement strand
CGCTTATGCCGATGTGAAGCTGCCGCTCGTCGGCGCCCGGACGACCAATTTGCCCGTGGCGACGGGACGATTGCTGACTCAGGCCGTGCTCAAGCCAAGCGACCGGGTGCTGCTGATTGGCGCGGCGGGCGGCTATACGGCGGCGGTGCTTGACGGGCTGGTGGGCGCGGTGGTTGCGGTTGAGTGCGATCCGACGCTGGCGACACTGGCGCGCGCCGCCCTCGCGGCGATGCCCAACGTGACTTTGGTCGAAGGGCCGCTCGAGGCGGGCTATTCGGCTGGCGCTCCCTATGACGCGATCATCGTCGATGGCGCGATCGAACAAGTGCCGCAAGCGCTGGTAGATCAGCTCGCGGTCGGCGGCCGATTGGTGGCGGGCGTGATCGATCGTGGTGTCTGTCGCCTGTCGCTGGGAACGCGCAGCACGGGCGGTTTCGGCGTGGCCGATTTCGTTGATTTCGATGCCGCGCACCTGCCCGGGTTCGCCGTAGCTACAGGATTCGTATTTTGACCCGACCGACTTTCCTGGCCCCCTTGCTGGGTGGCATGAGCCTTGTAGCGCTGGCGACCCCGGCGGCGGCCGAAACACTGCGCGAGGCGCTGATCAAAGCATATGAGACCAATCCGACGCTTTCGGCGCAGCGCGCGGCCTTGATGGTGACCGATGAGGGCGTTCCTTTGGCGCGTGCGGATGGTCTGCCCGCCGTCCAGCTGCAAAGCACCTATAGCGAGAATGTGGTGCTGCCGATCACTGCCTTTACCGCGCCGTCGCGCACGTCGCAGACATCGGCCAGCCTGACGTATCCGCTTTATGCTGGCGGCGCAGTGAAGAACGCGATTACTGCGGCCAAGATTCGGGTCGAGGGCGGCAGGGATACCCTGCGCGGGACAGAAGCCGATTTGTTCACGGCCGTTGTCGCTGCCTATATGGATGTGGTGCGCGACAGCGCGCTGGTACAGCTGAACGAACAGAATCTGCGCGTGCTCGTCGTCAATCTCGAAGCATCGCGCGACCGTTTTCAGGTGGGGGACATCACCCGCACCGATGTCGCCCAGTCCGAATCTCGGCTCGCGCTTGCCCGCAGCCAGCTGCAGCAGGCCGAGGCTCGCTTGATTGGCAGTCGCGAGAATTACATCCGCCTGGTCGGCTCGCCGCCGGGCGATCTTGAGACGCCGCCACCCTTGCCGACATTGCCAAATGATCCCGACGCCGCCGTAAAGGTGGCGCTGGAAGAAAATCCCGTGCTGCTTGCAGCGCACAAGAATTTGCAGGCCAGCGGTATCGACGTGAAGGTCGCGCGCGCGACGAAAAAGCCCCGTATCGATGCCTTTGCGCAGGGTAATTACACCAATTTCCTCGGGACGTTGGGTTCGTTCGGCAACAATGCCGCGCCGCCGCAGTTCGATCGCACGGCCCAATTCGGCCTGAGATTGACGCTGCCGCTCTATCAGGGCGGCAGACCGGCAGCGCAGGTGCGCCAGGCCCAGGCGCGGCAGGGCCAGGCGATCGAGCGTGTGACCGAGGCTGAACGCTCCATTGTGTCGCAGGCGCGCTCTGCCTTTGCCTCCTATCGTTCCTCGCTCGAAGTCATCCAGTCGGCGCAGGCAGCGGTCAGTGCCAACAAGCTCGCGCTTGAAGGGGTTCGGGCGGAAAACAGCGTGGGCAACCGCACCATTCTCGATATCCTCAACGCAGAGCAGGAATTGCTCAATTCGCAAGTGACGCTGGTGACCGCGCGGCGCGATGCTTATGTCGCCGGGTTCGCCGTGCTGGCGGCGATGGGCCATGCCGAAGCCAAGGATCTGGGGCTGGACCATGGCCCGCTTTATGACCCCGTTGCAAATTACAACCGCGTGCAGGGCCGTTTCATCGATTGGGACGAAGACCCCACGCCAAAGCCGGTGGCGTCATCGACCAACGGCACGCCGGCCCAGAACGCGAAAGTGACGACGCCGCTTGAGCCGCTGCTGGGTGCGCCGAAGACTGCGACGCCGGTTGACAGCACCCCGGTCAATCCGCCACCAGTTCCCAAGAAATAGAGTGATCGCAGTGCGAGGCATCAACATGGGGGATTTGAGCGCCGAACCGTCGATGGAAGACATTCTGTCGTCGATCAAGCGGATCATCGCCGAGGAAGGCGAAACCGCGACGCGGGCCAAGCGCGCCGCCGGTCGTCCCGCCGCGCGCGCTGTTGCCGAACCCGCGCATGAAGTGCTCGAACTGCGTGACCAGATTCCCGATGCGGCGCCCGAGGCGCCCGTCGTCAAGGTTGTTGCGCCTCTTGCCGCCGTCGAAATGCCAGCCGATGAGCCGATCGTGTCGCCGCGCGCTGCCGAAGCGAGCCGGGGCGCGCTTGATGCGTTGTCGCGGCTGATGGTCAAGCCCGAGCCGACCAACGATGGCACGCTTGAGGGTTTGGTGCGCGAAATGCTGCGCCCGATGCTGCGCGAATGGCTCGATGCCCATCTGCCCGAGATCGTCGAGACGATGGTCCAGCGCGAAATCGAGCGGATCAGCCAGGGCCGCTGATCGGCACCGCAGCGCCATTACGGGGTTGGCGAAAGCGCGCCCGCGCCGCTAGACGGGGGCGATGAGCGAGCTTCCCAAGACCTTTGACCCCGCCGAAATCGAATCCCGCTGGTATGCGCATTGGGAGGAAAAGGGCTTGTTCCGCCCCGACCGCCCCGGCGCCGAGCCGTGGACGATCGTCAATCCGCCGCCCAATGTGACTGGGTCGCTCCACATCGGCCATGCGCTCGACAATAGCCTGCAGGACATTCTGGTCCGCTATGAGCGGCTGCGCGGTAAGGATGCGTTGTGGGTGGTCGGCACCGATCACGCGGGCATCGCGACGCAGATGGTGGTCGAGCGGCAAATGGCGGCGGCGCAGGACAAGCGCACCAACTATTCGCGCGAAGATTTCGTCGAGAAGGTCTGGGACTGGAAGCGTGAGAGCGGCGGCGAGATTACGCGTCAGCTGCGGCGGCTCGGCTGCTCAATGGACTGGGCGAACGAGCGCTTCACGATGGACGAGGGCTTCAGCAAGGCAGTGCTGAAGGTATTCGTCGACCTCTATAATCAGGGCCTGCTTTATCGCGACAAAAGGCTGGTGAATTGGGATCCCGGCCTCGGCACCGCGATCAGCGATCTTGAGGTCGAGACGCAGGAAGTGCGGGGAAGCTTCTGGCATTTCCGCTATCCGCTGGCGGACGGCGAGCGGCTGGCCGATGGCCGCGACCATATTGTTGTCGCAACGACGCGCCCCGAAACGATGCTCGCCGACATGGCGGTTGCAGTGAATGCCGCCGATCCGCGCTACCAGAGCGTGAATGGCAAGTTTATCGAACAGCCGATCACCGGACGGCGCATCCCCATCATCGCCGACGACCATGCCGATCCCGAACTCGGATCAGGTGCGGTCAAGATCACGCCGGGGCACGACTTCAACGATTTCGAAGTCGGCAAAAGGGCAGGGATCAAGGCGGCGGACATGCTCAACATGCTCGATGCCAAGGCCAAGGTTGTGCAGACGGCGGATGGGCTGGTGCCGAAGGAGTTCATCGGCCTGCCGCGCTTCAAGACCGACGGCATGGCTGGCGCGCGCGAACTGGTGGTCGCGCGGATGAAGGAGCTCGGCTGCCTCGTGCCCTTCACTGACAAGGAGGGAGTCGAGCGCGACGCCGAACCGCGCACGATCCAGACGCCATTCGGCGATCGCTCGGGCGTGGTGATCGAGCCGTGGCTGACCGATCAATGGTATGTCGATGCCGCGACGCTCGCGAAGGGGCCGATTGAGGCGGTGCGCTCGGGCGCGATCGAGATTGTGCCGAAGAGCTGGGAGAAGACGTTCTTCAACTGGATGGAGAATATCCAGCCGTGGTGCGTGAGTCGGCAATTATGGTGGGGGCATAGGATACCGGCTTGGTTTGGTCCGGTCATGCTTGAGGGGAAATTTTTCTATTCCGGTGTTCAGTGGAGTCAGCATAGCAATACGGTCTGGGCGAATGAGCTTCTGGTCGCGCTAGACGAGACTCATTTGCTGAAGGCGCTAGCCGAAAAATACGGACGCGAGTTTCAAAAAGAACAGCTCGTCTTTTGCGATAGCCGAGACGAGGTCAATGCCACCTTGGCCTCAGACGTCGGCGAAGATTTTCTCGCTGGGCGACGAATAGCATTGTTTCGCGACCCCGACGTCCTCGACACTTGGTTCTCCTCGGCGCTGTGGCCGTTTGCGACCTTGGGGTGGCCGGGTGATGCTGGGCCAAGCCCCTCCCCTTCAGGGGAGGGGGCGGGGGTGGGGACTCTCAGTCTCACCGAGACCGACGCACTTGGGGACAGCCCCCACCCCAACCCCTGCCCTGAAGGGGAGGGGCTTGCTAACCCCGCCCCCCAACTCAACGGGCGCTACCCCAATGACGTCCTCCTCTCCGGCTTTGACATCCTGTTCTTCTGGGACGCGCGGATGATGATGATGGGGATGCACTTCATGGGCCCGGAGCGGAGCGACCCAAAAGACAAAGTGCCGTTCCGCAAGCTTTACCTCCACGGCCTCGTCCGCGCCGCCGACGGGCAGAAAATGTCCAAGTCGAAGGGCAATACCGTCGATCCGCTCGGGCTGATCGACCAATATGGCGCGGACGCCTTGCGCTTCTTCATGGCCGCGATGGAGAGCCAGGGCCGCGACATCAAGATGGATGAGAAGCGTGTCGAGGGGTATCGCAACTTCGCGACCAAGCTGTGGAATGCGGCGCGTTTCTGCCAGTCGAACGGTATCGGCGCGAGTGCTTCGGTCGTGCCGCCCGAAGCGACGCTCGCGGTCAACAAATGGATCATCGGCGAAGTGGTCGAAACGGTGCGTGCCGTCGACGCCGCGCTCGCCGATCTGCGCTTCGACGGCGCCGCGAACGCGATCTACCAGTTCGTCTGGAGCCGCTTCTGCGACTGGTATCTCGAGCTGATCAAGCCGGTGCTGCAAAGCGGCGGCACGCCGGAGCCCGTCGCTGCCGAACTGATCGAGGAAATGCGCTTTTCCGCCGACGACGCCGAAGGCTGGGCCGCAATGCAGGCCGACCAAGTCGACCGCGCCAACGATGTCACGCGCGCCGAATACGCCGCCGCCGCCGAAACCCGCGCGGTGGCAGGCTGGGTGCTCGACCAGATATTGGTGCTGCTCCACCCGTTCATGCCGTTCATTACGGAAGAGCTGTGGTCGAAGCTTGGCGTGCGGGAGTATGAGCTGATTGTCGCGCACTGGCCGCAAGTCGATGCCGTCGCGATCGATGCCGAGGCCGGACAGGAAATTGATTGGCTAATCAGGCTCGTCAGTGGCATTCGGGCGGCGCGGACTGAACTCAACATTGCCCCCGGCGTGCGCTTGCCGCTGCATCCCCGCGATGCAGGCGCGCAGACCTTGGCGCGGGTCGATCGCCAGCAATCGGCGCTCGCGCGGTTGGCGCGAGTCGATGTTGCGGCGGGCAACGCCCCGAGCGGTGGCGCCGCCCAGCTCGTGGTCGACGAAGCGACGTTTATCATCCCGCTCGAAGGGGTGATCGACCTCGACGCCGAACGCGCGCGCTTGGCCAAGGGCATTGCCGCAGCCGAAAAGGAGCGCGACTCCCTCGCCGGACGGCTGGGCAACCCCAGCTTCGTCGAGCGCGCCAAGCCCGAGGCCGTCGACAAAGCGCGCGCCGACCACGCCGACAAGGCCGCCGAGGCCGAACGGCTCGCGGCGGCGCTGGCGCGGCTCGGTTGATGGCCCAACCACCTTCCCGACCCGGCGCGCGCGACCTCACCACCGGCCCGATTGGCCCGACGTTGCTGATGTTCGCGCTGCCGACTTTGGCGTCGAACATCCTCCAGTCGCTTAACGGCTCGATCAACGCGATCTGGGTTGGGCGGTTGCTTGGCGAAAGTGCGCTGGCGGCGACGTCGAACGCCAACAACATCATGTTCCTGATGTTCGCCGCCGTCTTCGGCTTCGGCATGGCGGCGACGATTCTGGTCGGGCAGAGCTTTGGGCGGCGCGATATCGATGGCGCGCGGCGTGCGTTCGGATCGGCGGTGGGGCTGGTGTTCTGGAGCGCGGTGATCGTGACGACGCTCGGCTGGGTGTTTGCGCGCGAAATTCTTTATCTGCTCGCGACGCCGGGTGATGCGATGCCGCTCGCGCTGATTTATTTGCGGATCAGTTTCCTCGGCCTGCCCTCCGCAATGCTGATCGTGCTGATGACGATGGGCCTGCGCGGCGCGGGCGATGCCATGACGCCGCTGTTCGTGACGGCCTTTGCCGCCGTGCTCGATGTGGGGCTCAACCCGCTGTTTATCCTGGGCTGGGGGCCGATTCCGGCGATGGGCATTGGCGGATCGGCGACCGCTTCGCTGATCGCCAATCTGGCGGCGGCTGTCGGGCTCGTCGTTTTTGTCTATGCGCGCGATTTGCCGATCCGGCTGCGCGGGGCGGAGCTGTCCTATCTCTTCCCGGCGCGCGATGTTGTGTGGGCGATTGTCAGCAAAGGCGTGCCGATCGGTGCGCAGATGATCGTGATCGCGATCGCCGGGCTCACCATGTTCGGGCTGGTTAACCGCGAGGGCGTCGATACCAGCGCGGCGTTTGGCGTGACGCTGCAGCTCTGGGCCTATGTGCAGATGCCGGCGATGGCGATCGGCGCGGCGGTGAGCGCGATGGCGTCGCAAAATATCGGTGCGGGCAAATGGGACCGGGTGGAGAAGATCACCGGATCGGGCATATTGTTCAACATCGTGATCACCGGCACGATGGTGCTGGCGTTGATCGCCTTTGATCGACCGGTGATGGCGCTGTTTCTGGGCAGCGACAGTGCCGCACTGCCGATCGCGCGGCATATCCAGTTGATCGCGACCTGGGGCTTCCTTCTGTTTGGGATGACGATGGTGTTTTTCGGCGTCGTGCGCGCGAATGGCGCGGTGCTGGGGCCGCTCGCGATTCTGTTCGTCGCGATGTTCCCGCTGCGGCTCGGCTTTGCGACGCTGGCGCGACCGATGCTGGGGGTCGACGCTTTGTGGTGGTCATTCCCCGTCGGATCGATCACCACAGTGACGCTGGCCGCGCTCTTCTATCGCTACGGCCCATGGCGGCGCGAGAAGCTAACCGTGCCGAGCGCGCACGAAACCGACTGTCATGCGCACATCGTCGATGAGCCGGGCGGGAGTTTCAAGCCGGTGGGTTAGGGGCTTGCGTGCTGCCAAGCGGTGGACCAAAATCCGCGCATGACCAGCTATCCCGCGCTTCGCCTTCGTCGTACCCGCTCAGCGCCGTGGAGCCGTCGGCTTCATGCCGAGACGGTGCTGACTCCCGCCGATCTGATCTGGCCGCTGTTCATCGCTGCCGGGGAAGGGGTCGAGGAGCCGATCGCGAGCCTGCCGGGCGTGTCACGCTGGTCGGTCGACCTGATCGTCGAGCGCGCGAAGGAAGCGCTGGCGGCGGGCATCCCGTGCATCGCGCTGTTCCCCAACACGCCGCGCGAACTGCGCACCGACGACGGGGCGGAGGCGCTCAATCCCGATAACCTCATGTGCCGCGCGATTGGCGCGATCAAGGATCATGTCCCCGGTATCGGCGTGCTGACCGATGTCGCGCTCGATCCCTATACCGCGCATGGGCATGACGGGCTGGTCGACTCGCAGGGCTATGTCCTCAACGACGACACCGCCGAAGTGCTGACCGCGCAGGCGCTCAATCAGGCGGCGGCGGGGGCCGACATCATCGCGCCCAGCGACATGATGGACGGGCGCATTGGCCTGATCCGCGAAGCACTTGAAGACGAGGGCCATGTCAATGTCCAGATCATGTCCTATGCCGCGAAGTACGCGAGCGCCTTTTACGGCCCGTTCCGCGATGCGGTCGGCTCGCGCGGGCTGCTGAAGGCCGACAAGAAGACGTACCAGATGGACCCGGCCAATGCCGAAGAGGCGCTGCGCGAAGTCGCCCTCGACCTCGACGAAGGCGCCGACAGCGTGATGGTCAAGCCCGGCTTGCCCTATCTCGACATCATCGTCCGCGTGAAGAGCGCGTTCGAAGTGCCTGTCTTTGCTTACCAAGTGTCGGGCGAATATGCGATGATCGAAGCCGCTGTGGCAGCACGCGCGGCCGAGCGCGATGCGATGGTGCTGGAAACGCTGATGGCGTTCAAGCGCGCGGGGTGTTCGGGGGTGCTCACCTATCACGCGCTGCACGCGGCGCGGCTGATGGGCGGCTGATCCGGCGGGCGCGATGATCGAGACGGCGCGACTGATCCTGCGCCTGCCCGAGCCGCGCGATCGGGCGGCGCAGCATGCGATGTGGGCTGACCCTGAGGTGATGGCCGAGCTCGGGCCGGTGAAAGACGCGGTTGCCAGCGATGCCGCGCTCGCCAAGCACGACGGCTATCGCCACGAAGGGCTGGGTTTTTGGACGGTCGAGCGGAAGGCCGATGGCGCGGTGCTGGGCTTTTGCGGGCTCAAGCGCGGCGACGCGCATAATCCGATTGCGGGCGAGATCGAGGCGGGCTGGATCATCGATCGGCCTTATTGGCGGCAGGGATATGCGCTCGAAGCGATGATCGCCGCACTCGATTGGGGCTGGGGGCATTTCGACACGCCCCGCATCGTCGCCATCACCTCGGTGGTCAACCGCAAGAGTCAGGCGCTGATGGAGCGGCTCGGCATGCACCGGCTAGCCGAGGGTGATTTCGACCACGCCCTGATCGCAGAGGGCGATCCGCTGCGCGCGATGGTCACTTACGCGATTGACCGGCCATGATCGAAACTGAACGGCTAATCATCCGCCCTTGGCGCGAGCGCGACCGCGCGCCCTATTTCGCGCTTAATGCCGATCCCGAAGTGCGCCGCTATCTGGGACCTGCGCAGTGTCGTGCCGAGTCCGACGCCGCGCTCGACCGTCAGGAGGCGGCACAGGCCGCGCACGGCCATTGCTTCTGGGCGCTCGATCGACGCGGCGATGGTGCGCTGATTGGCTTTTGTGGCCTGCTGTCCGGCAAAGCGCCGATCGAGGGGAAGGTCGAGATCGGTTGGCGATTGGGTCGGGCATATTGGCAGCAGGGTTATGCGCGCGAAGCGGCGGAGGCGTGCCTCGCTTGGGGCTGGGCCAATCTGTCCGCTCCTGCGATTTACGCAATTACCGTACCCGCTAACACAGCAAGTTGGGGGCTGATGGAGCGGCTCGGCATGCAGCGTGTACCCGACGGCGACTTCGATTATCCCGAACTGCCCGAAGGTGACCCGCTCAGGCAGCACATTACCTACGCGATTGACCGGCCATGATCGAAACCGAACGGCTGATCGTCCGCCCTTGGCGCGAGCGCGACCGCGCGCCCTTTGCGGCAATGGGGCAGAATCCTGAAGTGATGCGCTTTGTCGGGCCACTGCGGTCGCGCGCCGAGAGCGATGGCTTGATCGACCGCATGATCGCGATGCAGGCCGAGCATGGCTGTTGCCTCTGGGCGGTTGAGCAGCGTGCCGATGCCGCCTTTCTGGGCTTTTGCGGCCTGAATGCCGGTCCGGTGGGCACGCCGCTGGAGGGCGGGCTGGAGATCGGCTGGCGGTTGGCGCGTGCCTATTGGCGGCAGGGTTACGCGCGCGAAGCAGCGCTGGCGTGTCTCGACTGGACCTGGGCCAATTTGACCATCACCGGCTTGTTCTCGATGACGGTGCCGGCCAACACTGCGAGCTGGGGGTTGATGGAGCGGATTGGGATGCGGCGGCTGGCCGATCAGGACTTCGACCATCCCGGTGTGCCCGACGGCAGCCCGCTCAAGCGCCACATCCTCTATTGGATCGATCGACCTTTTGTTAACCATCTTCGCTGAAGAGGGTCGCGCGCCTGTTTGGCGCCGCGTTCTTGGGGGCGAATATGGACATGTCGGGAACGATCACCGCCGGGCGACCCCGTCGCGCGACGGCGACGGCGTTCGTCGCCGCGATCTTTGCCGGTTCGTTCCTGCTCTTCCTCGTCCAGCCGATGGTCGCGCGCATGGCGCTGCCCAAGCTGGGCGGTGCGCCGAGCGTGTGGAATTCGGCGATGCTGGTCTATCAGGCACTGTTGCTCGGCGGGTATGGCTATGCGCATGCGCTCGGTCGGCTGAGCCCACGCGCGCAAGGCGGGGTGCATCTGGGCGTGCTGCTGGTGGCTGCGCTGTGGCTGCCGATCGGGCTGATCGCGATTGATTTGCCGGCCAATGCGCAGCCCGCGATCTGGGTGCCGTGGCTGCTCGGCATGTCGATCGGGCCGCTGTTTTTCGCCGTATCGGCGCAGGCGCCGCTGCTCCAGCGCTGGTATTCAAGCGCGAGTGGCGGGCGTGATCCCTATGCGCTTTATGCCGCGTCCAATCTCGGCAGTTTCGGCGGGCTGATCGCTTATCCCCTGCTGGTCGAACCACTGCTCGCCGTGCAGGCGCCGCGTTGGCTGTGGAGCGCGGGTTATGGCGTGGTGATTCTGCTCGTCGCGGGTTGCGCGCTGATGCTGCCCAGGGCGGCGGTGGGCGCGGCGCCCAAGCCGACCAGTGTTGCACCGAGCCGCGCCACAACTGCGCGCTGGGTATTGCTGGCGTTCGTGCCGTCAGGGCTGATGCTCGCCGCGACGACTTACATCACCACCGACATCGTCGCGATGCCGCTGCTGTGGGTGATCCCGCTCGGGCTGTATCTGCTGAGCTTCTCGATCGCTTTTGCCAGCAATCGCGCGGCGGCTGACCTTATCACCCGGTTGTCGCCGCTGGTCGTGCTGCTGTTCGGCGGAATCATGGTGAGCGGGTTCGAATCGCGCGCCTATTTGAACGCCATTCTCGCGCTGATTCTGTTGTTCACGGTCTCGGTCGCGCTGCATACGGCGATGTACCGCGCGCGGCCCGAGCCCGATCGGCTGACGGGCTTTTACCTCGCGATGTCGCTTGGCGGCGCGCTGGGTGGCGTGTTTTCAGGGCTGCTCGCACCGCTGCTGTTCGACTGGACGTGGGAATATCCGCTGCTGATCCTGCTCGCCGGATTGCTGGTGCCGCAAGCACTCACGATCGCGCCGCTGGCAGGGGCGTGGGGCACCACGCCGCAGCGCCACCGGATCATGACGCTGGCGGTGGCGGTGGCGACACTGCTGCTCGTGCTGGCCGCGCTTGGTGATGCGGCGGGGCAGGGGGCGGGCGCCCAGCGGGGAATTGTCTTCGCGGCAATCGCGGGCCTCGGCCTGGTCGTGCTGGGGCACCGCGCCGCGTTCATCATCGTGCTGGGCGGTGCCATCGCGATTTTCGGCGGCTTTGCCTCGCTGATGCTGTCGATCAATGGCGACGCGCGCACCCGCAGCTATTTCGGCGTCTATACAGTGCGGCAGAGCGCGACCGAACGGCAACTCGCGCATGGCACCACCGTGCACGGCACCGAGCTCATCGGGTCGGCGCAGCGCGAGATCACGCCGACAACCTATTACGTCCCGGGCTCGGGCGTGGGCCAGGCAATGCTGGCGGCGCCGCTGCTGTTTGGTCCGCAGGCGCGGATCGGCGTTGTCGGGCTCGGGGCGGGAACGCTGAGCTGCTATGCCCGAGCGGGGCAGCACTGGCGGATGTTCGAAATCGATCCCGCGATCGTCAGGATCGCGCAAACGCGCTTCGGCTATTTGCGTCGCTGCCTGCCAGCCGCCGATATCGTTGTGGGCGACGCGCGACTGGCGCTGGCGGTTCAGCCGAATGCGAGCTTCGATCTGCTCGCGCTCGACGCCTTTTCGTCGGACGCGGTGCCGATGCATTTGATGACGCGCGAGGCGTTTCGGCGCTACGCCAGCGTGCTGGCGCCGAACGGGCTGTTGATGGTCCACATCTCGAACCGTTTCCTCGATCTCGAGCCGGTCGTTGCCGCCAACGCCAAGGCCGATGGCTGGCACGCCGCTGCGCTGGTCTATCGCCCGTCGATCAAGCCGCGCGAGGGCGAGACCGTGTCGCAGTGGATCGCACTCAGCCACGATGCGGCGACACTTGCCGTGCTGACCAAGGGCAATCCGGGTTGGGTGCCGCTTCAGGGTCGGTCGGGTTTCGCGCCGTGGACCGACGATCATTCGAGCATCCTGCCGCTGCTCAAATAGCAAGGAACACGATCAGGCGGGCGCAAGCTGTCCGTTCAGCGTTTCGATGATCACGCCCTCGTCATCATGCTGGGTTGTCGCCTGCGCGCGCGCCGCTTCAAGCGCAGGATAGGACGGATGGCCTTCGGCGGCGCGATCGATCGCATCGCGTTCAAGATCGGTCAGCGTCGACGATGATTGCACACGCAGGACGTCGAGATCGGCAAGCGCTGACTGCGCGTCGAGCCATGCTTCGCTGCCTGCCGGTTTCCCCTGCGCCGCCTTGACGAGCTTTTCGGCACGCGCGGCCTGTGTTTCGAAGTCAGCGCGCGTCTTGGCCAGCGCCGCCAGCGCGGTCGTCAGTCGCGCGTCGAGCACCGGGTCAGCGACGATTGGCGGACTGGCGGGCATCGGTTCGGAATCGTCGCGCGTCTCGATCGCGCGCGGCAGCAGCGAGGGGAACCGGCTCGACGGCTGGGCGCAGCTGGCCAGCAAGGGCAACAGGAGCAAGAATCGCTTCATCGCCGCCGCTCTATGCTCGGCGTCGTCGCTGCGCAACGGGCTTGCGCAATCGGGGTTAGCCCTCTAAGGGGCGTCCCTCCACGCACCCGTAGCTCAGCTGGATAGAGCATCAGACTACGAATCTGAGGGTCGGGCGTTCGAATCGCTCCGGGTGCGCCATTTTCCCATTCGCTGACAAATGAGTCGCTTCAAGGCGATGTTTTGCGCGGCTTTTCAAGGTGCGATCCCGCCAGCCGGACGGGCGTCCGCTGTCGTGCAATCCCCAACTTAATTGATGATCTGTAACCCGATTGTCACGAGCCACCACTAGCGCGGTTGACTGAAAATTAAGGATTCGCGCGACCCGCCGCGGCGGGCAATCGGGGACATGGCATGAATTATCTCGGACGCACCGGCAAGCTTGCGGCACTCGACGTTGATGCTGGCTCGCTCGTCGACAACCGCGCCAACCTTTTCCTCGACGCCAATTATTTCGCGATGCTCGAAGCGGGCAAGTCGCCGCCGGTGGCGGACACGGCGGGATTGGTCGGCGTGCCGAGCCCCGAAAGCCTGGCGGGCGGCGCGATTGCCAGCGACATCATCAATGTCGGGCCGACGCCGCAGGACACGACACGGTTCGTGCTGGCGAGCGGTAACTTCACGCAAAACTGGTCGAACGTCGTTCTCGCCAACGACGACTGGAGCAATGTCGGCAGCATTGTCGGCTATCGTGGCGACGGGCTTACCGCCTCCACCGGCACCGATCCGCAAACGCTGACCGCCAATGTCGCTACGCCGGTGATTGACGTCAACGTCGGCCAGACCAACCCGAATACCTTTACCGCTGGTGGGGTCACCTATTTTACCGGCAGCTTGGTCGGCAATGATGCGGTCGTGGCGCTGGCGGGTTCGGGCACGGCATCTGCACCCTATTTGCAGTTCTACCTCGACTCGACCGGCCGGCAAGACATCACCGTCTCGTTTCGCGCGCGCGACCTTGAAACGAGCGCCGACAATGCAGTCCAGCAGATCGCTGTGCAGTATCGCACCAACCCGACCGGCGCGTGGACCAATTTGCCCGGGGGCTATATTGCCGATGCGACCAGCGGGCCGAACATCGCAGGTCCGGATAGCAATGTCAGCGTGATATTGCCGAGCGCCGCCAATAATCAGTCGCAGCTCGAAGTACGCATCATCACCACCAATGCGGTCGGCAATGATGAATGGGTCGGCATCGACGACATCGTGATCTCCAGCAGTTCCGGCGCGACCTCGGTGACGGTCAACGACGTCTCGATCACCGAAGGCAACAGCGGCACCAGCCTGCTGACCTTCACGATCACGCGGTCGGACAATGCGGGTGCCTTCACGCTCAACTATGCAACGGCGGACGCGACTGCGACGGCGGGCAGCGACTATGTCGCGGCGAGCGGCACGGCGACCTTCACCGCCGGTGGCGCGCTGACGCAGACGGTCAGCGTCACGATCAATGGCGACACCACGCCCGAAGCAAACGAAACCTTCCAGCTCAATCTGTCGAACCTCGTCAACACGAGCGGCTCAGCGTCGATCACCGACGCGCAGGGCATCGGCACGATCAATAACGACGATGCCACCCCGCCGAGCATCACGATCAACGATGTGTCGATCGTCGAAGGCAATGCGGGCACCTCGATCGCGACCTTCACCGTCACCCGCACCGGCGGCATCGGTGCCTTCGCGGTCGATTTTACGACCGCCAATGGCACCGCGACCGCAGGCAGCGATTATGTCGCGACCAGCGGCACGCTTAATTTTGGCGTGGGCGTCAACACCCAGACAGTCAGCATCACGATCAACGGTGATACCGCGCCGGAGCCGAACGAGACCTTCTTCGTCAACCTGACGAACGCGACCAATGCCACCATCATTGCCGACGGGCAGGGGCAGGGGACGATCACCAACGACGACCTGACGCTGATCAGCCAGATTCAGGGCGACAGCTATTACAGCCCGCTGCTGCGTGCGTCGGGGGTCAGCGGTTTCAACGTCGCGTCGAGCTTCACCGTAACGGTGCAGGCGATCGTCACCGCGCTCGACGGCGTGGGCAATCGCCAGGGCTTCTACATTCAGGAAGAACTTGCCGATCAGGACGGCAATCCGTTCACGTCGGAAGGCATTTTCGTGCTGACCCGCACCGACGGCAATGTCGGTTCGGCACTGTCGGCGGTGGCACCGACGCTGCGCGTGGGCGATCTGGTGACGCTGACGGCCAATATTCAGGAATATCAGGGCTTTAATACCAACCTGCCGATCACCGCGCTGGTCAATCCGACCAGTATCACGATCAATTCGTCGGGCAATACGCTGCCAACGATCATCCTCGACGCGTCGGTCAACATTCCGAACCAGTCCTTCACGCGCGTGACGCCTGACTTCACTGACTCGGTTGATGATCCGGGTGACAGCTTCGATGCCGCCAATTACGGCATTTCTTTCTGGGAAACGGTTGAGGGCAGTCTGGTCTCGATCCCCAATGTCCGCGTCGCCGATGGTTTTGTGTCGACCTCGGGCGGGCAGCCGTTCTTCAAGGCCTATTCGGAAGATCACGCCAATCCCGAACAGATCAACAGCCGCGGCGGCTATACGATTGCGGGCGACCCCGCGCTGTCGCCGCCCAACACGCCGAGCCTTAACGACGACGTGTTGACGGGCGGTCGGGTGCTCAGCGACGGCGATACCAATCCTGACATTTTCGAAGTCGATTTCACGGGCTTCGCGACGGCGGCTCCCGCCGGGCTCGGGACAAGTGCAACGGTCGGCGACCGGCTCGGTAACCTCACGGGCATCATCGATTTCGACTTTCAGGAACTCAAGCTGTACGTCACCAACTTTGACGCAGCGAGCATCCAGACGAGCGGTCAGCCCGCGCCCGAAGTCGCGACCTTCACGCCGGACAGCCGCCAGCTAACCTTCGCGACGTTCAACGTGCAGAACCTCGACCCGACCGATGGCGCGGCGCGGTTCACCGCGCTCGCTCAGGCGATCGCGACCAATTTGAAGGCGCCCGACATCCTGTCGATCGAGGAAATCCAGGACAACAACGGCGCAGCCGCCGGCGACGGCACCAATGCAACCGGCACCGATGCATCGACGACGTGGCAGATGCTGGTCGACGCGCTGAACTTCGCGACCGGGCAAAATTACCAGTGGGTCGATGAACTGCCCGTTTACAATGCCGAAGGTGGTGAGCTGAGCGGCAACATCCGCGTCGGCTTCCTCTACAACACCAATCGCGTCCAGCTCGGCGATCTCGCCGCCAATGCGACCATTGCCGAGCGGCGCCAGTTCACTGACCGCATCGGCGACGGCGTGCGCGATGCGGGCGACCGGATCCAATATTCGGACAATCAGGTCACCGGCATCAACACCGCCGATTGGTCGGGCACGCGGCGCTCGCTGCTGGGCCAGTTCACTTTCCGGGGTGAGACGGTTTTTGTCGCGGCCAATCACTTCCCGTCAAAGGGCGGGTCGGGCAATTTCTGGCAGTTCAACCAGAGCCTCGAAACCGGCAACCCGACCAATGCCGGGTTCGACCGTCGCAACGCGGTGGCCGAAGACCTCTACACGGTGCTGAATTATATTCAGACCAATTCGCCCAATGTCGGCGTGATTTCGGGCGGCGATTACAACGAATTCTACTTCTACCGCGCGCTCGAAGCCGCAACGGGCTATGTCAACGCCGATGGCACCGCGCGCAATGACGGCTTGCGGCTGACCAATTTGACGACGACGCTTCCCGAGGCCGAACGCTACACCTACACCTTTGACGGGCGCAGCCAGGCGATCGACCATATCCTCGTCAATCAGCAGCTCGCCGACATTGCGAGCTATGACGTCGTCCATATCAACACCGGCTATAATGCGAGCGGCACTGGCGCCAATGCGAGCCCGGCGCTGTCGGATCACGATCCGGCAGTGGTCCAGCTGGATTATCGCCAGCGCGCCGAAACACTCAATGGCACGGCGGCGAGCGAGACGATCAACGGTTTTGGTGGCAATGACATCATCGATGGCCGGGGCGGCACCGACACGCTGATCGGCGGCTTGGGTGACGATTTGTTCTTCGTCGACAGCCTCGACGACGTGGTGACGGAGAATGCGGGCGAAGGCTTTGACGAGGTGCGGACTTCGGTGGCCAATTATGTGCTGCCCGCCAATGTCGAGCGGCTCGTTTACACTGGCACCGCGAACCAGAACCAGTCGGGCAATTCGGGCGACAATCAGTTCACCGGTGGCTCGGGCAACGACAGCTATGACCTGAGCCAGGGCGGCAATGACACCGTCAATGGCGGCGATGGCAATGACTCCTTCTTCTTCGGCGCGGCCTTTGATGCCAATGACAATGTCGACGGAGGCACCGGGACGAACGACCAGATCGGCCTGCAGGGCAATTATGCCGCCCTGACCTTGGGCGCCAATTCGACGCGCAATGTCGAGGTGCTCGCGGTGCTGCCGGGCGCCGGGTTCAGCTACAACATCACCACGATCGACGCCAATGTGGCGGCGGGTCAGGAACTAGTGATCTTCGGCACCAATTTGGGCGCGACCAACAATCTGACCTTCAACGGATCGGCCGAAACCGACGGCAATTTCCGCGTCTACGGCGGGCTCGGCGTCGACAATATCACCACCGGTGCCGGTAACGACGGCATTTATTTCGGCCCCGGACGCTTCAGCGCGGGCGATTTCGTCAACGGCGGCGCGGGGACCAATGATCAGGTCGCGCTCGACGGCAACTACACCGCGACGATCAGCGCGACGCAGCTTCAAAATGTCGAGCTGCTGGCGCTGCTGCGTGGCGTGACGGGCGATCTTGCCAATTACAACATCACGCTGGCCGATAACCTGATCGGCGCGGGGCAAACGTTCACGGTGTTCGGGCTGGCGGTCGAGACCGGGTTCACGCTCAACGCCACCGCCGAGACCAATGGCAATGTCAATGTGTTCGGCGGCAGCGGCAATGAGACGATCGCGACGGGCGCCGGTGCGGACCGGATTTTTGGCGGCGGTGGTGCGGATATTCTCAACGGCGGCGCCGGGGCGGACACGTTCGTTTATGACGCGGTGAGCCAGTCGACCGGCGCGACCTATGATCGGATCACGGGCTTCGTGTCGGGCACCGACCGGTTCGACTTCGACTTCACCGTGACGGGCGTTGACGCGACGGTTGGCGCGGGCACGCTGTCGACGGCGAGCTTTGATGCCAATCTGGCAGCGGTGATCGGCTCGGGGCAATTGGCGGCAAACCACGCCGTGTTGTTCCAGGCCAATGCGGGCGATTTGGCGGGGCTGACGTTCCTGGTGGTCGATGCCAATGGCGTCGCGGGGTATCAGGCGGGGAGCGATTACGTCATCCAGCTCACCACCCCGCCCGCGTCGCTTGTGACGGGTGATTTTATCTGAGGAATCGGTGCGCTGTAGTGCTCTGCAGATTTTGCAATATTTCTGTCATGGCAGCTACCTAACAATGATTAAAATTTGCGATAGATTCGGACCGGTTGGGCTCTGAATCGGCTCATGGGGACTGATATGGCGCGCGCACTGCTGACCAATGTTGATGGCTTTGGTCTGGGCGGCCTTTCCAGCAAAGCCGCGTCGCTGTTCCTCGATCAAGCCTATATCTCGGCAGTGCAGGCGGGTGAGCTCATCGCGGTGACCGATCGCGGCGGCACCGCGTCGCCCTTTGCGCCAACAGCAACAGCTTTTTCGGCTGAGCTGGGTAATTTTGCCGGCGGCGACGAGCTGACGCTGCCGAGTGACACCGGCCCGACCGATGCGCTCGGGAGCGGGGTGGCCCCCGGCTTCGACATTACGGCGCCATCGTCGCAAGCGGCGTTCTCAAGCGGCAATATCGTGGTGTACCGCGTCGGCGATGGCACGGCTGCGCTCAGCAGCGCGGCGACGGCCGTCTTCCTTGACGAATATACGTCGACCAACACCTTGGTGCAGTCGATCGCGCTGCCGACCACGACGTCGGGCGCAAACCGGGCGATTACAGCAAGCGGCACGGCGACCTCGGAAGGGCTGATAACGCTCAGCGCCGACGGACGCTTTCTGGCTGTCTCAGGCTATAATGCCGCCCCGGGGACGGCCGCCATCGCAGGGACGACATCGGCTAGCGTCGCGCGCGTCGTCGGGCTCGTTAACGCCGCCGGTACGATCGATTCCACCACGGCGCTGAGCGATGCCTATTCGGCGAACAATATCCGTGGCGCCGCCAGCGTCGACGGTTCGTCGGTTTACACCGGTGGCACCGGCACGGGGTCCTTTGGCGGCGTGCATTATGGGGTGCTGGGGGCGACGACGTCGACTCAGGTCGAAAGCAACCCTCTCAACGTGCGCGGCGTGGCGATCTTCGGCGGGCAGCTCTACACGAGCAGTTCGACGGGCACGTTTACGGGGATTTCGACGGTCGGCACCGGGACGCCCACGACGTCGGGCCAGACCGTCACCCAGATTACACCGGCATATGGCACGGGCACGCCGTCGCCCTATCAGTTCTTCTTTGCCGATTTGACTACCTCGATTGCCGGTGTCGATACGCTCTATGTCGCGGATGATCGCACGGCGGCGAATGGCGGCGGCATTGCGAAATTTTCGCTGGTTGGCGGTAGCTGGGTGCTCAATGGCATCTTCAGCGGTTTCGGGTCGGGGATTGTTGGCGCGCGCGGCTTAACCGGCGTGGCGGCTGGCGGCCCCAATGTGACCCTCTATGCCACGACCGCTGATTCGTCAGGCAACCAGCTGATCAGGATCACCGACATCGGCGGCTATAATACAGCTATTTTCGGCTCCGCTTCGACATTGGCGACGGCAGCGACCAATACGATTTTCCGCGGCGTCGCGCTGGCGCCGCAGGGGGGCGAGAACCAGGTCGCGTCGATCAGCGTGTCGCCGACGTCGCAGAACGAAGGCAATAGCGGTTCGACGGCCTATACCTTCACCGTCACGCGCACCGGCGGGACCAGCGGTGCGCTAGCGTTCACCGCCAATTTCGGCGCGGTCGGCACCAATTCGGCGGACTTTACTGGAGGCACGCTGCCCGGAACGGTTAATGGTACCATCCTCGCGGGGCAGGCGACAGCGACCTTCACTGTGTCTGTGGCAGGCGACCTAACGCCGGAATCAAACGAGAATTTCACCTACAGCTTGGCGAGTGTGTCGAACGGCACAGCGGCATCGGCAACGATCGGCACGACGACGGCGACCGCGACGATTGTCGATGACGACACGCCCGTGCTGCCCGAAAACCAGTTCGTATCGATCACCGTTTCGCCGACCTCGCAAAACGAAGGGGATGCTGGTTCGACCGCCTATACCTTCACCATCAGCCGGACCGGCGGCACGAGCGGGACTTTGTCGTTCAGCGCCCTTTTTGTGAATGGCACCACCAATGAGACCGATTTCGTCGGTGGTGCATTACCCGGGACGGTCAACGGCTCGATCGCGGCGGGGCAGACAAGCACGACCTTCACCGTCAATGTTGCGGGCGACACCACGCCGGAAAGCGATGAGACATTTTCTTACTCGCTGGGATCGCTGTCCAACCCCGGCATTCTCGTATCGGGGGCCGGCGGCGCGAGTTCGGCGACGGCCACGATCGTCAATGATGATGTTGCGCCAACATCGGGCGAGAACCAGGTCGCGTCGATCACCGTGTCGCCGACGTCGCAGAATGAAGGTGCTTTGAATACCCAGACGCCGTATACCTTCACCGTCACACGGACCGGCGGCACGTCCGGGGCGCTGAATTTCACCGCAACGTTCAATGCGGTCGATACCAGCGCGAATGACTTCGTTAGCACGACCTTCGGCACGAATGTTAGCGGGACAATTCTTGCGGGTCAGGCATCGGCGACCTTCACGATCAACGTCCAGGGTGACGGCCAGTTTGAAAACAACGAGAATTTTGCCTTCACCCTGTCATCGGTGAGCAATAGCCAAGCCGCTTCAACGACAATCGGCACCGCGACCGCGACCGCGACGATTGTCAATGACGATGTTGCGCCATTGCCCAACCTCTCGATCAATGATGTTTTTGCCGTCGAGGGCAACAGCGGAACGACAACCTTCACCTTTACCGTGATGCTCAACGGCCCGGCACCGGCTGGCGGGGTGACGTTCGATATCGCGACTGCAAATGGCACAGCAACGGCGGGCAGCGACTATGTTGCGCGAACACTGACGACGCAGACCATCCCCGCCGGATCGACGACCTACACTTTCGATGTGACGGTGAATGGCGACACGGTTTTTGAAGGCATGGAGACCTTCTTCGTCAACGTCACCAACGTCACCGGCGCCACGGTTTTTGATGGCCAGGGGCTGGGCACGATCGGCAATGACGACTCGGCTGCGGCGCCAGTGCTGGTGAGCAGCACCCCTGCCGACAACTCCACCAATGTCGCCGTCGCTTCGAATATTGTGCTGACGTTCGACCAGGATGTCTTTCAGGGCACCGGCAACATCATCATTCGTCCCCCGAGCGGCGCTGATCTGACGATCCCGATCAATGACCCGCAAGTGACGATCACTGGCAATGTGGTGACAATTAACCCAACGATCGATCTTCGTCCGGGGGCGGCCCATGACGTGATTATCGGGTCGGGAGTTCTGTTTAACAGTACCGGCGTTCCATTCGCCGGCATTGTGCTCGATGCGCTCGATTTTACTACGAGCTTCACCATTCCTGCGGGGACGTTCAACCCATCATTCGTGATTCAAGACCCCGGCACTTTCACCTTGCTGAGCGGTACGACGCGTACCGCCGCTGGGGGCACGGGCGTGTCCGTCGGCGGGGTTAACGGTCCGATCAATGTGACGATAGACGGCACGCTCAACGTTACAGCACCCACGTTTCGTGCGATCAACTATACAAACTCCCCGGCCAACGGCACGATCAGCGTCGGGGCGAGCGGGCTCGTCCAGTCGCTCAATGGCGATACGATCCGCAGTCAGTCGCTGCGTGGACAGATCGACCTGAACAACCTTGGCCAGATCATCGCGCGAGCATCGACTTTCACGCCGAGCGTCGGGGGCACCAATCCAGGCACCGGTTTTGCCATCACCTATAACGCCGCGCTCGGCGCGACCGGCGCGCCGTCGACCGACTTCACCACCGGCGGCACGATCAACAACGGCAGCGTCGGCAACACCACCGCGCTGATCCGCGCCGACAATGGCGACGCAATCCGCCTTGGCGCGCATCAGACGTTGAACAATTACGGGACGATCAACGGCAACGGACCGGTCAACGACGCGGCGACCAACAACGTGTTCAACGGCGCCAATGGCAATCCGAACACCTCTGTCACGCAAACCTATGACGTGTCGCGCGGCGTGCGCGTCAATCAGGGTGCGGCAACGGCAGTCGCGGTCAATAATTTCGGCACGATCACCGGCGCGCAGCACGGCCTTGATGTCGGCGTCACTGATGCGACCAACCTGATCTTCACCAATAATGCCGGTGGCCAGATCATCGGCCGCAATGGCTCGGGCATCGGCGCCGACACGACGGGCGCTGCTGCGAACACGGTGACGGTGATCAACAGCGGGCTGATCCGGGGCGATTATGCACCTGCTTTCGATCGTGCGGGCTATGTCACCATCGACGGCGATGGAGATGGTGTCGATATCGATGGCGGCGCGACGATCACCAATAATGTCGGCGGCATCATCCGCTCGACCGGCGCAGGCGGCTTCGATAGCGGCGGTCGCGCGAACAACTCCGAAGCGATCTCGATCGGTGGCGGGGCGATCACCAATCAGGGGACGATCGAAGGGTTTAACTTCGGCATCGTCGTCAACAATGACTCGAACGCGAACAACAGCCGTTCGGGCAGCACCGCGACAACGATCCTGAATTATGCCGGCGGCACGATCAGCGGCGGCACCGGCTTTGCGATCCGGCTGGAGAATAAGACCGGGACGGCGATCGATAATGACGCGATCACCAATTACGGCACGATCACCGGCACGGGGACGGTCCCGACGGGCACGGTGCTGCGGCAGGACAATGTCGCCGATCCGGGCGCCGTCGGGACGCTCGACGGGGTAACCTATACCGCCGCGAATGCGGGCGCGGCGCGCTTCATCCGTGGCGACGGCGCCGCGATCCAGACCGGCGAGGGGGTCGACACGATCGATAATTATGGAACGATCGTTGGCAACAGCGGTCGCGCGATCAATTTGGAAGGCGGGAACGACCAGCTGACGCTGCGGACCGGCTCTAGTGTCAACGGGCGGATCGACGGTGGTGCGGGCACCGACACGCTGGTGCTTGCGCTTGACAATCGCGTCGCGGGCAATGCCCAGACCGGCGCAAATTCAGGCATCACGACCGGGTCGCTCACCAATGTGATCAACTTCGAAAATCTGACGGTGACCAGCGGCACCTGGACGATCACCGATGCACAGGCCTATTCGGGCGGCGTCGCGCTGAATGGCGGACGGCTCAATTTGAACGTGGCAGTGACGGGGGCGATCACCTTTGGCGCGGGGGCGCAGACGCTGGGCATCGCCAATGCGGCGCTTGGCACCGATGTTGCAATGACGCTAGGCAATGCGATCACAGGCTTTGGCGCGGATGGCGATGTGCTCGACTTCACGGGCATCGCCGCCGGCACGGTCATCGCGAGCTATAATGCGACAACGGGCCTGCTTAAGCTGATCGATTTTGGCGATACGGCACAAGCGACGATCAACGTCGGCACCGGGTTGGGTGCGTTCGCGTTCAGCCTGGCGAATAACGGCAGTGGCGGCACTGCCGTGTCGCTCGTCGCCAATACGGGTGGCAACACCGGCTTTGCCGGCTCGGGCGGCAACGACAATTATGTCGGCACACCGGGCAACGACCTGTTCAACTTCAGCCAAGGCGGCGATGACACCGTGAACGGCGGCGCGGGCAACGACGGCTTCTTCTTCGGGGCCGCGTTCACCGCGACCGACCGCGTTGATGGCGGCGGCGGGGCCAACGATCAGATCGGCCTGCAGGGCAATTACAGCGGCGCCAACGCACTGACCCTGGGCGCATTGACGATCAGCAATGTCGAAGTCATCGCGGTGCTGGCGGGGTTCAGCTATTCGATCACCACGGTCGACGACAATATCGGCGCTGGCCGGATCCTGACCTTCTTTGGCACTAATTTGGGCGCGGGCGACAATTTTACAGTCGACGCTTCGGCGGAGACCGATGGCTCGGTCCGGATCTATGGCGGGCTCGGCATCGACACTTTCAGGGGTGGCGCGGGCGACGACGGCTTCTACTTCGGACCCGGTCGCTTCAACCCCGCGACCGACACCGTCAATGGCGGGGCAGGGACCAATGATCAGGTCGCGTTCGACGGGAACTTTACCGGCACGCTGACCAGCACGCAGTTCAGCAATGTCGAAGTGCTGGCGCTGCTCGCGGGCGTGGCGGGCGATTTTGCCAATTACAATATTCAGTTTGCTGACTCGCTGGTCGGTGCGGGGCAGAATTTTACCGTCTTCGCGCTCCCCGTGGTGACTTCGCTTCAGCTTGATGCCAGCGCAGAACTCGACGGCAATTACAGCTTCATTGCTGGCAGCGTCGCCGATACGCTGATTGGCGGCGCGGGCAACGATACCTTCTTCGGCGGTCTCGGCGCGGATGTGCTGACCGGCGGCTTGGGCAATGACCTGTTCCGCTATACTGCGGTGAATGAAACGCAGGTGGGCAGCGGCGACCGGATCACTGATTTCGCGGCGGGCGACCGGATCGAGCTCACGCAGATCGATGCCGATGGCAATGCGGGCAATGGCGACACCGCCTTCGCCTTCATCGGCGCGGGGGCCTTCACCAACGTCGCGGGTCAGCTTCGCGTGATTGCCTCGGGCGCTGACTGGCTGATCGAAGGCGACGTCAATGGCGACGGGATCGCCGATTTCCAGATCCTGGCGCAGGGAGCTCAGCCGCTCGAGGCGCAGTTCGCACTCTGACGACAAAGGGTGAGTGAGGCGACAGCGTCGTTGCCGAACTCGCCGACTTTCAATTGGTTGAGCCCTTGCCGGGAATGAACGGCAGTGCGATCAGGCGCCGAGGCCGTCCCCATTCGGGGGTGTGATCGGCGGCAGCGACGGCATCTCGTGCAACGCCGTGAGCAAGCTGACGTCGATAGTTCCGCTGGTATCGAAGAGCGTCACATGCGCCGTCGCGGTACCGCTGTGTGCTTCGAGCAAGGGCGCCCATTCGAGCGCAAAGCCGGGGATCGATGCGGTGACCGATTGCGTGACCTCCGTCGTTACAATCGGCTGCGATGCACCGCTGACGGGTGTCGTGGCGGTCCCCACCCGGTCGATCTGGACAATCAGCGGCCCGCCTTGGAGCGCCGTGACCGGGGCCACCGCCGCCGTGTTTGGTCCGACCGGGACAACGTCTGCTTCATCGGCTGAGGCCGACAGTCCGGCGAGATTGCCTGCCAAATTGCCTACGCCGTCAGACGCGACGCTCGCCTGCGCGGCAAAGCTTAAAGCAACTGCGCTGCCGGTGAGAATGACGGGATCCGGCGTCGCGCCAACCTCCCCTGTGAAGTCAAAACTGAGCGGCAGTTGAGGCAACGTTGCCCCGATTTCGGTGGCTGCCCCGGCTTTATCAGCCTCTGCCTGGGGCAAGCCACTAGCGATATCCGCGCTTTCGGCGGCGCGCGCAAAATCCTCGCTGCGGAGAAGATTGGCGATGTTGAAATCGTCGCCCGGATTGCCTTCATAGATGCCGGGATTCCCAACGAATGTGTCGGGAGCAAGAATGAACCGGTCGGCCAGTGGGAGAAGCAAACGTGCCGACATCGCAGGCGCACCCGGGCAAAGCGTTGTTGAACTAAGCCAATGATTTAGTCGCTCTAGGAAAAATCGTCAACTATCGCCAAAGGTCTCGCGCTTCGCTGTTGATCGCCGGAGCCGGTTGCTGGCGTGCACGGCGTTGACAGCGGGTTGTGCGGTGCGGAAAGGGATCGCGTCTCGTCGTCGATTCGCGCCATGTTCAGCGGGTGCCGAAGGTGACGGGTTGCGGCCGCGTTGGGGGCTGCGTGCGGGGCCAAGGTTGACGAGATGGTGATGCGTAGCAGCGATGGGCGAAGGCGGTGGCGAGCGCTTGCGTTCGGCATTGCCCTGTTGCCTACGACGGCGGTCGGCCAACAGGCGATACCGCCGATCGCGTTGCCGACGCGCGTGGCCGAACCACTGGAAGACTCACGCGCGCAGGACCCGGTGCTGTCGCTCGCCGATTCGGCGATGTCGCGCGCGCCCTTCATCACCGTCGTCAACGATGCGGTCCGTCAGCATCCGACGTTGGCCGAGGCGCGGGCCGCGAGCGCAGCAGCCGAGGCGCAGCTTGATGGCGCGCGCGAGGCAGGGCGACCCACGGTCGACATCAATATCCAGAGCTTTCGAGTGATCTCGCGCGATTTTTCGAACGATCCGCTCAATGTGCTCGAACGGACACGCCCGTCGCGGCGTACCGACGGGACGCTCAGCCTCAACCAGGTGTTGTTCGACTTTGGTGCGGGCGGTGAGCGGCAAGCTGCGGCGCGCGCGGGTGAGTGCGAGCATCGCCGATATCGACAGCAGTGCGTCGCAAATCGCGCTCGACGTTGTCGTCGCCTGGTATGAGGTTGCCGCCTATCGCGCGCTCGGCGGGCTGGCGCGCGGCTTTCTGGCGAGCGAGGTCGACGCGCGCATCGCCGTCCAGCAGCGGATCGATGCCGGAGTCGCGGCGCCGGTCGATCTTGCGCGCATCGACAGCGCGATTGCGCGCAACAAGGCGCGGCTTTCAGATTATGATCGCCGGATGCACGCCGCCGAGGCGCGCTTCGTTGCGCTGACGGGACGCACGCCCCCGCCCGGGCTCCAGCGTGTGCCGCGCGCTTGCGGGTTCCAGGGTGGGCAGGACGAAGCGATTGCGGCGGCTGCGCACGCCCCGCCCGTGCTAAGTGCCGCTGCTTCCGCGCAGGCAGCCGCGCGCGATGCCAGGGCGGTGGCTCGCGAGGCGCGGCCGCTGCTGACGGCAGGCATCGACGCCGGTCGCTACGGCATTTTCGAAACGCCCTACGACTATGACGTTCGTGGTCGCGTCAATCTGCGCGTGCGGCTGTTCGGCGGTATCGACGCGCGCATTCGCGAAGCGGGGGCTCGGGCGCGGCAGGCGGATGCGCGTGCCAACCAGATCCGCGGCGATGCCGGGCGTGATGCTGCGATCGCCTGGTCCGACGTCAACGCGCTGCAGGAACAGCTTGCGGCATATGAAGCGGCGTATGTCGCAGCGCGCATTTCGCGCGACGGCGTCGCGGAGCGATTCCGCGTGGCGCGCGGATCGGTGTTCGAGGTGCTGAACGGCGAAGAGGAATTGTTCCAGGCTGCTGTCGGCTATTTGCAGGGCCTGTCCGAACTGGACACGAACCGCTATGTATTGCTCGCGCGCACCGGTGGTCTGCTGAATTGTCTGCAGATCGACGTGCCAGCCGGAGACCGCGTGAAGTGACGGGCGATACGCTGATCGAAACGCCGCGGCCGCGCTTCGCCGAATGGCTGGTCGCGCCGATGCGCCGCAATTCGGCGGTGTACGTCAAAGTTGCGGTGGCGGCGGTGCTCGTCAACCTGTTCGGGTTCATGACGTCGATCTTTTCGATGGTCGTCTATGATCGCGTGATTCCGCATAACGCGATGTCGTCGCTGGTCGGGTTGTCGATCGGTCTGGCGATCGTCGTGATATTCGACTTCGCGCTCAAGCTGCTGCGGTCCTATTTCGTCGATGTTGCGGGCGCCGACATCGATCATGACGTTGGCGACACCGTGTTCGAACGGATCGTGCAGATGCGGCTTGAATTGCGCAAAGGGTCGACCGGGGCGCTGACCGGGCTGATGCGCGAACTCGAAGTGTTGCGCGATTTCTTCGCCTCGGTGACGATGGTCGCGATTGTTGATGTGCCGTTCATTTTCCTGACCTTGGCGCTGATTGCACTGATCGGTGGCTGGGTGGCGCTGGTGCCGGGGATATTGGTGCCGCTGGTTGTGTTGGTCGGGCTGTTCACCCAGCCGGCGATGGACCGGCTCGCCGCCGACACGATGCGCGAGGGGCATGCGAAGCAATCGGTGCTCGTCGAGACGATTGGCGCGATCGAGACGGTCAAGGCAGCGGGGGCGGGGCCGCTGCTGACCGATCGCTGGCGCCGCGCGGTGCGCAACCAATCCGCAACCGCGCTGCGCCAGCGGTTGATCGGCGCGATTGCGACGACCTTTGCCGGATCGGCAGGGACAATCGGCTATACCGGGACAGTGATCGTGGGAGCAGTGCTGTCGGGCAATGGCGGCATCACGATCGGCGCGCTGACGGCGTGCTCGATCCTGTCGAGCCGCGCGATTTCGCCGCTCGGCCAGATCGCCAATCTCGCCTCACGCCTCGCACAGACGCGTACCGCCTATCGCCAAGTGACCGCGCTGATGGAGCAGCCGGTCGAAGGGCCGCGGGGCGACGGGCTGAAGATGACCAAGCTCACCGGGGCGATCGAGCTGCGCGGCGTTAGCTTTCGCTATCCCGGCGCGCCCGAGCCGGTGTTGCGCGACGTCTCGCTGAAGATCGCGGCGGGTGAGCGCGTCGCGCTGCTTGGCCGGGTCGGATCGGGCAAGTCGACGCTCGCACGGCTGATCCTCGGCCTCTACCCGCCCGAAGAAGGCGTGGTAATGATCGACGGCACCGACATCCGCCAGTTCGACCCAAGCTTTCGCCAGTCGGTTGGCGTTGGATTGCAGGAAAGCGTGCTGTTCACGGGCTCGTTGCGCGAGAATATCACGCTCGGTCGCGTCGGCATCGACGATGACGAAATGCTGCGCGCCGCAACGCTGTCGGGCACGCATGAGTTCGTTGGGCGGATCGCCAACGGCTATGATCTGCGGCTTGCCGATCGCGGCGAGGGTCTGTCGGGCGGCCAGCGCCAGTCGATTGCGCTCGCCCGCGCACTGGCGGGCAAGCCTCGGCTGCTGGTGCTCGACGAGCCGACCAGCGCGATGGACAATCAGACCGAAATGGGGCTGATCCAGCGGCTCCAGGCCGAAATCGCCGACCGCACCGTCATCATCATCACGCACAGGCCGCAATTGCTGGCGCTGGTGCAGCGCGTGATCGTTTTCGAGGGCGGCAAGATCGCCGCCGACGGCCCGCGCGATCAGGTGCTGCGCGCTGCGATGCAGAACAAGGCGGCGTAATGAACCACATCACGACCGAGTTCGCACGCCCGGTGACGCGGCGAAGCTCAAGCGTCCTGCTCTGGGCGATTGCGGCCTTTTTCGTGATTGCGGTGATCTGGGCCGCCTTTACCAAGCTCGACCGCACCGTGCGCGCGACCGGTCGGGTGATTCCGACGACGCAGCTTCAGGTCGTGTCCAACCCCGAAGGCGGGATCGTGCAGCGCATCATCGCCCGCGTGAGCGACACGGTGACCCAGGGGATGCCGTTGCTCGAACTCGATCGGACCCAGATGCGCGCCGAACTCGGCAGCGGCAAGGCGACATTGGGCGCGCTTGAGCTCAAGATCGCGCGGCTCACTGCGGAAGTCGCGGGAAGCGAGCCGCACTATCCGCCGGTAGCTGATCCGTCGCTGGCCGAGCAGGTCGCGGTCGAACGGTCGCTGCATCTCGCGCGAATGGCCGATCTGGGACATGCGACGGCGGTTGCCGATGCCCGGCTTGATGCGGCCCAGCGTGAAGCCGCGAGCGCGGCCGCGCTACTCCGCTCGCGCGAGCTGATCCGCGACGAAAAGCTGCACGAAGTCACCGTGATTGGCCCGCTCGTCGAAAAGGGCATCGAGCCGCGCTTGAGCCTTGTCCAGGCGCAGGCAGCGGCTGATTCGGCGCGGTCCGACGCGCAGTCAGCGCTCGCCACGCTGGCGCGAACCCGCGCGCAAATCGCCGAGGCCCGGTCCGCTCGTGCTGAGGCATTGCAGCAATGGCGCGCGCAAGCGGCCACCGAGCTGGTCGCGGCGCAGGCCGAATATGGCGCGCGGGGGCAGACGCTGCCCGCCCTCGAAAATCGCGCCGCGCGCACGGTCGTTCGCGCGCCGGTCAGCGGCACGGTCAACCGCGTGCTGGTTACGACGGCGGGCAGCTCGGTTCAGCCGGGCCAGCCGCTCGTCGAAATCGTGCCGAGCAATGACCGTCTTTTGATCGATGCACGCGTGTCGCCGTCGGACATTGCGACGATCGCGATTGGCCAGCCAGCCAAGGTGTCACTGACGGCGTACAACCGGGCAACCTATGGCATGCTCGACGGAGTCGTGGTGTCGATTTCGCCCGATGCGCTGGTCGACGAAAAAAGCGGGCAGAGCTTCTACACGATCCGCGTCAAGACCAAGGTCAACCAGCTCGCCGATGTCGATGGCAAGATGCACCAGATCGGCCCGGGGATGATCGCCGAAATTGATTTGCTCGGCGAGAAGCGGACGATTCTTGAATATCTGTTGTCGCCGATTCTCGAAACGGGACGCACCGCGCTGCGCGAATAGTCAGGCCGGGTCGAGCGTGATCAGGCCTTCACGGCTCAGCTCATCGATCAGCAACGCGACGTCGTGGCGGCAGGTGGCGTCGTCAACCTCGAAGGCAGCGGTGAGCGCGGCACAGAGATCGCCGAAGCTGGTTGGCTGTTCGATCAGCGCCCAGATCCGAGTCGCGGTAGGATTGAAGCCATAGCAATTGCCGCTTTCCAGATGCAGTCCGACCAGCTCACCGCCAATTTCGGCGTCGATCATGCCGCTGTTGCGGGCAATGACGGTCTGGTCGTTAATTGATGGCGGTGCAGCGGCGGTCATGACGCTGGGCGATAATGCGATTGCTGCCCGCTTGGAAGCCCAAAAAGCGACCGACGAGCGCTGCAAAGTGGTGCCAGAAAGAGCCCCAAAGGCTCGCAAAAACAAGGGCGCGCGCGACTCTACCTACCCCTGCGCGGAGCCGAATCGGGTTGACAAAATCCAATGGGACCGCAAAAACTGCGGCGCAACAAACATGGGGATTTTGTTAATGTCGCCGACGGAGCAACCGATTATGGCAGGCGGCACTACGCGGTCGGATATCGTAGGGAGCCGCGCGCCTTGGCAGGCACCCCAAGTGGTCAAAATGGCAGCCGCTGATGCCGACGTGGGCACGCGTCCGGCCACGACCGACGGCGCATTTTCGACATCCTGAGGTCGATTCGCGCCCGGGTGCGATGGCGACAGTTTCTGCGTCCCTGATTGGCTATTGTTGATCCAGGTAGCCCTCAAGTGTGCTGATCGTTGTTGCGACCATGTCAAACTGCAGGGGGCGGATGAGCTTGGCTGCTTTGCTATTTTTGGCGATGATTGTCGCAGCCTCGAAATAGGGTCGATGCTGCCCCATCAAACTGACAAGATTCGGTCGATAGGCGTGCTCGCGCATCACGCGAACAAGCTCTAACCCGCCGAGCGGCGCGATTTCCACGGCGTCGCCAACCGCGAGTTCGAAGATCGCAGCGATCGGTAAGGGTGTTGCCACCGTGCGGCGCGGATCGACGTAATATTTTGCCATGTCCGATCTTACCGCGCCGCCGCGCCGATCGAGCGCGGCGAGCCCGTCGATCGCGCTGTCCCATAGCTTATGGCGGCGGCCATCGGGCGCGACCATGGGCGTGCCGTCAGCGGCAAAGCTGATCGCGCAGAAATCATCGGCGACATGATCATGACCCGCTTCGACCAGCGCCGCCGCAAGCGTCGACTTGCCCGCGCCCGACGGGCCGCAGAACAGCACCGCTGCGTCGCCGATCCGCACGGCGCTGGCATGCAACAGCACCATGCCGCGCTGGTGCAGCAGGGCACCGAAGCCCGTGCCGCCGAGGTAGAGCGCCATATCGTCGGCGAGCGCATCGGGCAGCGGATCGTAGAGCATGGTCGTCCCATGCCGCATCGACATGCGCATCAGATCGGCGATCTCGAAGTTCAATTCGTGATGGACGTTGGCCATCGCGGCCGGGGGCAGCACCGCGCGTGCAATGGTTACATCGGCGGCGCCTGGGTGATCGTCCAGCGACGGCCCGGGCAGCAGGCCCGGCATCGGCAGGTCGCTCACCACTCGCAGTCCGGCGACGGTATAGACATGTTGCGTCAAGCGATATTCCCTTGTTGTTGGCCTCTTGCCAGCAAGCGGCGCGCACGCCAAGCGGGTGCGACGGCGGCGCGCCGGGTTTATGCCGACCGCAGACGGGGTGACGACGAGCAGTGAGCGCGATTGCAGGACTTTGGCGGTTCGAAGGGCAAGGCGAGGTTGCGCGCGATCTGGCGCGGATGCTGGCGGCGCTGCGGCTTTATGGTGCGCACGACACCGCCGACTGGGCCGACGGCGCGGTGGGTTTGGGGCGGTGTCTCCACCGGACGTTGCCCGAGGATCGATTTGATCGCCAGCCGTTGCAGACCCCGGACGCGCGACTGACCTTGGTCGCCGATGTCCGGCTCGACAATCGCGAGGAACTGGTAGCCGCGCTCGGCCAGCCGACGGGGAGCATCGCCAATCGTTGTGATGCGGCGCTGCCGCTCGATTGTCTGGCGCACTGGGGTGAACGCGCGGTCGATCGGCTGATCGGCGATTTCGCCTTTGCTTGCTGGGACGCGGCGAGCCAGACCCTGCTGCTGGCGCGTGACTATCGCGGCAATCGCCCGCTCTATTTCCACCGCGGTGACGGCATGATCGCGGTCGCGTCGATGGCCAAGGGGCTGCACGCGCTGGCCGAGGTGCCCTATGCGCCCGATTTGCAGACCAGCGCCGACTTTCTGGTGATGATGCCCGCTGCAGAGACGCCGAGCTTCTGGCAGGGGATTGAGCGCGTGCCGCCGGGAACGATCCTGTCGGTCACCCGATCGGCAATCGCGTCACGGCGCTATTGGCAGCCGGCGCGCCCCGATCGCGCCGCGCCACCGCGCGATTATGTCGAGGGCTTGCGGCATCATCTCGATCAAGCGGTAGCTGCGCGGTTGCGCGGGGCAGGGACGACGGTGGGCGCGCATCTGAGCTCGGGATGGGACAGCGCGTCGGTCGCCGCCACGGCAGCGCGGTTGCTGGCGGACAAGGGATCGGTAGCAGCCTTCACCTCGGTACCTGAGGCAGACCATGCGCCGGTTGAGGATCGCTGGCGTTTTGCCGATGAAGGGCCACTCGCCGCGCAGACCGCCGCGCTTTATCGGAACATCGAGCATGTCCTGATTCGCACGGGCCGCACGTCACCGCTCGAAATGCTCGACCGCGACTTCTTCCTGTTCGAAATGCCTTTGCTCAACCGCTGCAACATGCCGTGGATCCATGGCATTCTTGGCGAGGCCAAGCGGCGATCTATCGGCGTGATGCTCACTGGCGAGGTCGGCAATATGTCGGTCAGCTATGCGGGGGAGGAATATCTGCCGCAGCTGTTGCGCGAGGGGCGGTTGATCGAACTGGCGCGGGTCAGCCGCACACTGGTGCGGCAGGGGTCGATACGGTGGCGAGGGCTGGCGTCGCGGCTGTTGCTGCCGTTTCTGCCGGGCGGGTTCGAGCAGGCGATCCGCCAGCGGCGGTGGCGGCTCGATCATGATCCGCTCGCGCACACCGCGATCAATCGTGCCCAATATCGCGACGATGCGCTGGAGCGACGCGCGCGGGCGCGCGGCATGGATATCGCCTATCGCCCCTGGCATGACGGCTTTGCGATGCGGATGTTCGTGCTCGGTCGCCATGATCCGGGCAATTATTACGCGGGTTATATCGCCGGCTGGGGGGTCGATCAGCGCGATCCGACCAGCGACCGGCGGCTGGTCGACTATATGCTGGCCGCGCCGATGGCTGAATTTGTGACGGGCGGACGCTTCCGGAGCTTGCCGCGCCGCGCGCTCGCCGACCGCTTGCCCGCCGCCGTGCTCGACGAGCCGCGCAAGGGTTTGCAGGCCGCCGATTGGCATTTGGGGTTCGATTCCGCACGCGCCTCGATGCGCGAAGAACTGGCGCGGATCGCTGCCTGCGCGCCCGCCAGCAGCTTGCTCGATATCGATCGGCTGATGGCGCTTGAGCGCGACTGGCCGAGCGGCGGCTGGGGGTCGGAGGCGGTATCGGAAAGCTATCGACTCGCAATGCTGCGCGGGGTTTCGGTGGGGCATTTCCTGCGCAAGGCGAGCCAGAGCAATGGCTGACGGTCCGCGCGGTGGACGCTCGGCGGTTGGCCGCCTAGCGTTGGCGACGATGCTGGGAAACCACCCTTTGCGCCGCGCCCGCACCCTGATGTCGGTCGGCTGGGCGCGTCAGCGGCTGGTGCCCGAAGCGGCGCTCGCGCTGCTGGTGGCGCGAATCAGATTGCTCGCGGTGCCCTTTCCCAAGCTGGCCGCGCGCTGGGGGTCGTTGATCCCGGTGGGCGACCCCCGACTGACGATGCCCGAGGCATCCGCCGATGCAGCCGAGCTGGCGCGCGCGATCGGCTGGGCCGTCACGGCGACGGCGTCGGTGATGCCGTTCAAGGCCATGTGCATCCAACAGGCGGTCGCCGCGCGCGGCATGCTGGCGCGGCGCGGCGTGGCGAGTGTCCTCCATTACGGCGCTGGCCGCGACGAAGCGGGAGGGTTGGTCGCGCATGCGTGGCTCGATGCTGCGAGCGTGAAAGTCACAGGCTATCCGATCTCCCCTGGTATCGCCGAAATCGGCGCGTTCGTCCCGCCGCAATGAACCACAGCTAATGACGGACCGAGCTGGGACCGCGCTGGGCTTCACGCGCGATGTGGCGCGCTTCGCCGGGCGCGGCGGCGGGGTCGCGGTGCTGCTTTCGATCGTGACCGCGGTGACCGAAGGCGCGGCGCTTGCGCTGGTTGCGCCGTTGCTGGCGTTGCTCGCGGGCGGGGCGTTACCGGGGCGGGTGCTCACGCGCGCCTTCGCCAGCATGGGAATTGCGACGCCTTTCGCCCAGCTCGCGTACCTGCTTGCGCTGATCGGCGGGCTGTGGATCGCGCGCGGGGTGCTGGCGTGGCAGCGCGACATGCGGCTCGCGATGCTGACGATGGGGTTCGCCGAAGCCCGGCGGCGCCAGATCGTAATGCGGCTCGCGGCGGCGCCCTGGGGGCAGGTTGCAGCGATGCAGCATGCGCGGATCGTCCAGGCGCTGGGCGGCGATATCGCGCGCATCTCGCAGGCGACGCAGATGCTGGTCCAGATTGCGGTGGCGAGCGTGATGCTGGTGGCGTTCGCACTGGTGGCAGTGCTGCTTGCGCCGTTGCTGGCAGCGATTGCGCTCGGCTTGCTCGTGCTGGTCGGCGCCGCACTCGCGCTGCTGCTGCGCCGCACGCAGGATATCGGCACGCTGGCGGTGCGCGCCAATCTGGAGCTGGCCGAAGCATCGACGCGCTTTCTGGGCGGGCTGCGCGTCGCCGCGAGCCAGAATCTGCAACCGAGCTTCGTCGAAAGGTTCGAAGCAGGGCTTGCGGCCGTTCGGTTGCAGCAGGTGCAGTTCATCCGTCAGCAGAATAGCGCGCGGCTGATCGTGTCGGGCGCTGCGCTGGCGGTGGGCGCGGTGATTGCATTGGTCGGGCGCGGTTGGCTGGAGACGCCGCTCCCGCAGCTTGGCGCGCTGATGCTGGTGCTGTCGCGGCTCGGCGGCCCGGTGTCGCAAATCCAGCAATCGATGCAGCAGTTGTTTTTCGCACTGCCCGCTTATGCCCAACTCACGAGCCTGGCCGATGCGATCGTCCCGGCGCCGCCCGAGACCGGTCCGGTGCCGAGCTTGCCCGACGGCGCGCCGATACGGATCGAGTCCGTCCATTTCGCGCATCCCGCGCGTGGCTGTGGATCAAGTCCGGCGCCGGTGCTCGATGGCGCGAGCCTGACGATCGGCCCCGGCGAGATGCTGGGGCTGACCGGGGCGTCGGGCGCGGGCAAATCGACTCTGGCGGACTTGCTGGTCGGGCTGTTGGCGCCGCAGGCGGGCGCGGTGTGCATCGGCGATGTCCCGATCAGCGGGGCGGCAGCGCATGCCTGGCGCGAACAGATCGCCTATGCCGCGCAGGACCCCTATCTGTTTCACGCGAGCGTGCGCGAAAATCTGTTGTGGGGCGCGCGCGATCCTGATGACGCTGCGATCTGGACCGCGCTAGAAATCGCCGCCGCCGCTGATCTTGTCCATGCGCTGCCCGAGGGGCTGGCGACGATCGTCGGCGAGCGCGGCGCGCTGCTGTCGGGCGGCGAACGCCAGCGACTGGCGATGGCACGCGCGCTGCTACGCGGCGGTCGGCTGCTGATCCTCGACGAAGCGACCAGCGCGGTCGATCTCGCCACCGAGGCGCGGATCTTTGCCGCCCTGCGCGCGCAAATGCCGCGTCCGGCGATGCTGGTGATCGCGCACCGCGCCGAAACGCTCGCTTTTTGCGATCGGGTTGTCCGTTTGGACGCGGGATGCGTTGTGGTTTCTTAATGCCGATCAATGACAAGGCATCGGTGACAGGCTAGGGTTTGGCGGCAGCACGCCGCTGTGCCGGGAATGATCGGGACAGTGATGAGTGCGGAAGACCCCTTTGACCCGCACAGCGCGCGCGATGACGCCGTGACGATGGCGGGCACCGAAGACGCGCCGGCCTTTTTGCGCGGCGGTGGCACGCTCGGGGCGCTGATCCGCGCGCATGATTGGGCCGCGACGCCGCTTGGCCCGCCTGCTGACTGGCCGCAAAGTCTGCGCACGGTGGTGCGGTTGATGCTGGGCACGCGCCACCCGATGTTCATTTTCTGGGGTGCCGAGGGCATTTGCCTTTACAACGACGGCTATCGGGCGTCGCTTGGCCCTGAGAAGCATCCGGCGATGCTCGGCGCTCGCGCGGAGCAGGCATGGGCCGAAATCTGGCCTGTGATCGGCCCGGAGATTGCGCTCGTGATGCAGGGGCAGGGCGCGACCTGGCATCAGGACCATCTGATCCCGATCCTGCGCCACGGGCGCCACGAAAATGTCTATTGGACCTATAGCTATAGCGCGATCGACGACGATAGCGCGCCGGGTGGGATCGCCGGGGTGTTGGTGATCTGCACCGAAACGACCACGCGGGTGATGGCCGAACAGCGGCAGGCGTTTGTCGTATCGCTGGTCGATGCCCTGCGCGACGTGGGCGATCCGGGCGCGGTGCTCGCGACGGCCTCGGCGATGCTCGGCGAGCGGCTCGGTGTCGATAGCGTCGGCTTCATCGATGCCGATCTCGCCACCGATTCGATGACGATCGAGCATGAATGGCACCGCGCCGGCGGGCGGACGGTGGCGGGGCGGCACCGGATCATCAGTTTCGGGCCAGCGCTGACGGGTGAATTGCGCAGCGGCAATACCGTGGTCGTCGATAATGTTGCGCAGGAAGAGCGAATCGTGGCGCCGGTGCGGGTCGGGCTGGTCGCGGCCGGAATCGGCGCCTTCGTCGTGGTACCGCTGTGGCGCGAAAATGCGCTGCGCAGTCTGATGTTCGTCGTCGCCGCAGGGCCGCGGAGCTGGAGCGAGACCGAGCAAAGCCTGATCGCCGATGTCGCCGAACGTACCGCCGCCGCGCGCGCTTCGGCCCGTGCGCACCGCGCGCTCGCGGACAATGAGCGGCTGTTGCGGGCGATCGGCGAAAGTTCGGGCGAGCTGATCTTCGCCAAGGATCGCGCGCACCGGATGCTCTATGCCAATTCGGCGACGCTCGCGGTGATCGGCAAGCCTGCCGACGCGGTGATCGGCCACCGCGAGGACGAATGGCACGACGATCTGGACGAGGCGACCGCGATCATCACCAATGACCGCGCCGTGATGGACGGCGGCGAAATTCTCCGGGTCGAGGAGCATTTCACGACGCCCGACGGTGAGGTCCGCATTTTTCAGGGGACCAAGGCGCCGATGCGCGACAGCGACGGCACGATTGTCGGCGTGGTCGGCGTCACGACCGACGTCACCGAGCACAGCCGCGCGCAGCGGCGCCTGCGGTTGATGATCGACGAACTCAACCACCGCGTGAAGAACACGCTCGCGATCGTTCAGGGCATTGCCTATCAGACCTTTCGGCAGGAAGGCATTGCGATCGAGGCGCGCGAAGCGTTCGACCAGCGGCTGGCCGCGCTGGGCAAGGCGCATGGGCTGCTGACGCGCGAAAGCTGGGAATCGGCCGATCTGGCGGCGGTGGCGGCAGAGGCCTGCGCGCCGCATCTCGACGGCGCTGACCGGATCACGATGGACGGCCCGTCGCTCCGGCTCGCGCCCAAGACGGCGGTGACGATCGCGATGGCGCTGCATGAACTGTGCACCAATGCGGCCAAATATGGCGCGCTGTCGGTCGATTCGGGGCGGGTTGCACTCTCTTGGTCGATCGAGCGCGGCGCGCATCACCGGCTGCATCTGCGCTGGCAGGAATCGGGCGGTCCGCCCGTCGTGGCGCCCAGCCGTCGTGGCTTTGGCTCGCTGATGATCGAGCGCGCGCTGTCGACTGAATTGCAAGGCGAAGTCCAGCTCGACTTCCGGCTCGAGGGCTTGGTCTGCACGATCGATGCGCCGCTGCCGGACGCCAATACGGCTTGATCGTGCGGCATAGTCTCGCCCGCGTGCGATGATTGCATGCCGACATGGCACGGCATAGACACAGCGCTACATCCCGCGCGACGGGGGATCATCAACGCGCCTGACCGACGGCGCCGCTGAACTGGATTTTATGCACGATCTCGCGATTTTCTATGAACATCCCGCCTGGTTCGCGTCGCTGTTCGCGGCGCTTGATGCGCGGGGCGTCGATTATGTGCGCATCGGAATCGAGGGGCATCGCTTTGATCCCGCCGGCGCGCCACCGCCCGCCCGCGTGGTGTTCAGTCGGCTCGCAATGTCGAGCTTTCTGCGCTCGCCCGATCACGCGATCTATTACGCGCACGCCCTGTTCGCGCATTGGGCGGGGCAGGGCGCGCGCGTGATCAACGGTGCCGATGTGCTGGCGGTCGACGCGAACAAGGCGCGACAGCTCGCCCTCATCACCAGCCTTGGGCTCGCGGTGCCCGCAACGCGCGTCGTCCACCGTTCGGTCGACATCATCGCGGCGGCAGCCGAACTCCGCTATCCGCTGGTGGTGAAGGCCAATGTCGGCGGGTCGGGCGCCGGGATTATGCGCTATGATACCCCCGCCGAGCTCGCCGTCGCCGTCGCCGACAAGTTTCTGCCGACGAGCATCGACGGCGTGTTGCTGGTGCAGGAATATGTGCCCGCGCGTGACGGCGTGATCACCCGGATTGAAACGCTCGACCGGCGCTATCTCTATGCACTTGATGTCGCCGGGGGTGGCGCGTTCGATCTCTGCCCGGCCGATGCCTGCGTCGCCGATGGCAAGCCGATCACGATGACGAAGGTAGACCCCGATGCGACGCTGATCGACGCCGCCGAACGCATTGCAGCGGCGGCCGGGCTCGATATCGGCGGGGTCGAAGTGATGATCGACGACCGCGACGGCACCCCGCGCTTCTATGATATCAATGCGCTGTCCAACTTTGTTGCCAAGCCGCTCGACGTCTTGGGCTGGGACCCGCACGAACGTCTCGTCGACTATCTGGTCGCCGAAATCGAACGAGGAAAGTGATGCGTTACGGTTACTGGATGCCCGTGTTTGGTGGTTGGCTGCGCAATGTGCCCGACGAGGGGATGGATGCGAGCTGGGCCTATACCAAGGCGCTCGCCCAGCGGTCCGAAGCGCTCGGCTACGACCTGTCGTTGATCGCCGAGCTCAACATGAACGACATCAAGGGCGTCGGTGCGCCGACGCTCGATGCCTGGTCGACGGCGGCGGCGCTCGCGGCGGTGACCGAAACGCTCGAGCTGATGGTCGCGGTGCGGCCCAATTTTCACCAGCCTGCGCTGTTCGCCAAGGCCGCCGCGAATATCGACCAGATTGCGGGCGGGCGGCTCGCGCTGAATGTGGTGTCGAGCTGGTGGGCCGATGAGGCCAAGCGCTATGGCCTGCAATTCGACCAGCACGACGATCGCTATGCGCGCACCAGCGAATGGCTGACGATGGTCGAGGGGCTGTGGTCGGAGGAGGAATTCGACTTCCAGGGCAAATTCTACAACGCCGACAAGGCGATTTGTAGCCCCAAGCCGGTCAAGCATCCGACCATCTACGCCGGCGGCGAGAGCGAGGCCGCCAAGACGCTGATCGTCAATCAATGCGACGCCTATGTGATGCACGGCGATCCGGTTGAGAATATTGCGCCCAAGATCGCCGACATGGCCGCGCGGCGCGAAGCCACCGGCAAGCCGCCAATGCAGTACGGCATGGCCGCTTATGCGATCGTGCGCGACAGCGAAGCCGAAGCGCAGCGCGAGCTGGCGCGCATTACCGAAGTGAGCGAGCTGCCGGCCGGCTACGATAATTTCGATCAATGGCTGTCGGGCACGCAGCTCGAACGAGAAATGAAAATCCATGAATATTCGGTATCGAACCGTGGCTTGCGCCCCAATCTTGTCGGCACACCCGAACAATTGCGTGAGCGGATCGAGGCCTATGAGGATGCCGGTCTCGACCTGCTGCTGCTCCAGATGAGCCCGCAGGCGGAAGAGATGGAGCGGTTCGCGGCGCAGGTGATGCAGCGCGGTGGCCACTAACGACCATAGGTCGACGCCGCACCATTTTCGCATTCTTGCGGCGAAATGAGCACGGCACCGTTACGATGGGCCGGATTGTGATAAGATCATTTGCAACGCTGATGGCACGCAAACGCACGCCAAATGAGGGAGGGTTGGAATGGCGGGACCGCAGATGACAGCCTATCGGGCGCAGACGGGCTATGATCCGATCGATGCGGT
>JAIETY010000079.1 GCA_019744885.1 Sphingomonas sp. | reverse complement strand
ATTCGCAATGCAAAGCCCAAATGGGCTCGCTTTTTTTGACGCGGGGTGGAGCAGCCCGGTAGCTCGTCAGGCTCATAACCTGAAGGCCGCAGGTTCAAATCCTGCCCCCGCAACCATCGATGACATAGCGCCGGCTCTTCCTTCGGGATGGCCGGCGTTTGTCGTTTGGAGGATTGCGGCTAGGCGGCCTGTCAGCACCAGATCAACGCCGGGCGCGTCGGCGCGGGGCGTGGCGCGCACGTTCTCGATCATCGCACGGATCGCAGCTCGAGCATCGCCGGTCGTGTCGTCGACCAGCGCGGCTTCCAGATCGCCGAGCTGGCGGCGGAAGACTTCGACGATTCCCGGATGCACCGCAATCTCGGCCTCGGCCTGTTCGTCGGCGAGCTGGGCGGCGAGGCTGTCGCGCTCGGCGATCGCCTCGAGCAACCGGGGCTTGAGATCAGCAAGCGCACCCACCCCATCGGCGATCGCATCGAGCAGGCGCTCCACCTTGGCCGCCGCGCGGGCATGGTTGCGACTGCGCCGGCTGCGTTCGCGCAGGCGAGCGCGGCGATCGCGCTCGATCTCCGCGCGCAGTTCGGCCAACCATGCGCCCACGATCTCGGGGGCAAGCATCCGCTCGGCCAGTGCGCCGAGCACGCGGCGATCGAGCTCTTGATGCGCGATCACCCGGTTATTGGCGCATCCCTTCCCGGCCTGATGATTGCCGCACCCCCAATGGCGCGGGCCGATCACGATGTAACTGCCGCCGCATACCCCGCACGTCACCAGGCCTGAGAGCAGCCGCTTGGGTCGGCGTTGCGCGGTGAGCGGCACCGCTTGCAGTTCGGCGAAGCGGGCCTGGACGGCAGCGAAGTCCGCCGCGTCGACGATGCGCAGCTCGGGCGCCGCGACCTCGGTCCATTCCTCGCGCGGGTTCAGGCGGGCGACGCGGCGGCGGCTCTCCGGGTGTTTGTCGAACCGCTGGCGGTTATAGACGATGCGCCCGTCATAGAGCGCGTTGTGCAATATCCCGGTGCCACGGCGGACATTGCCGTTGATCGTGCTCGCCCCCCACTTCCGCCCGTTGGGCGCCGGCACGCCTTCCGCGTTTAACCCCTGGGCGATCTGGCGCGCGCTGCGCCCGTTCAGGAACTCGGCGAAGATCCGGCGCACCACCGTCGCCTCTGCCTCGACGATCGTGCGCCGGCCGCGATCGGGCTGGCCGCGCGCGTCGAACCCCGGCACCAGCGCATAGCCATAGGAGAGCCCGCCGGGGATGCGTCCCTGCGCCACCCGGCCGAGCTGGCCGCGCCGCGTCTTTTCCGCGATCTGTCGGAGCTGGACGGCGGCGATCGTGCCGCCGAGGCCGATGTGCAGCTCCGATATATCGCCCTCTGACAGGGTCATCAGCCGCGCGCCGGCAAAGCGCAGCCGCTTGAAGATGGCGGCGATATCCTCCTGATCACGGCTGATCCGGTCGATGGACTCGGCGAGCACCACGTCGAACTCGCCAGCGCGCTCGAGCAGCGCGTTCAGGCCCGGCCGGTTGCGCGTGGCGCCGGACATGGCGAGATCGGCGAAGGCCTCCACCACCGCCCAGCCTTGCTTGGCGGCGTGCGCGCGGCAGAGCGCCGCCTGATCCTCAGCGCTGCGCTCGTTTTGCTTGTCGGTCGAAAATCGGGCGTAGATCGCCACGCGTGTCATGTTGATGCTCCCGGCCAGGTGCGCCCCCCTGATGCGCCCGCGCCGCCACCCGCGCAAGCGCGCGGGCGAGGGCGAGCAGCTCGGGGGGCGCATCGGCCATCGGGCGGCGGGGCTATTCGGCCTCAGCCGTGGCGATTTTCGCCACGCCTTCGATCACCTTGCCCTCCACGATAGTGGGCGCTGGGCGGCGATCGAAGACCCAGCAATAGATGGTCTGCCCTTGGTTCAGCCCCGAATTGACCGCCTTCTTCTCAATCCCCGCCTTGCGCACCGCTTCACGCAGCGCGGATGTTACGGGGCATTCCAGCGCATATTTATCGTTCAGTTCGGCGAACTCGGTGGGGTTGACCGCCGACAGCTTGGGGTTGCGCGAGTGATCCCACGGCACGCCTGCGATGGTGAGCTTGTCCAGCGCCTCGAACAGCAGGGCAATCAGATCAGGCGCCGGCGGCGCTTCGACGCCGATCTCGCTGAGCGGGGCGAGCGCGACGCCGGCCCAGCGCGCTTCGATCGACAGGATCTGGTAGAAGAAAGACCGCGAGGCCGGATCGGTTCGCTTCAGTATCTTCTCGAACAGGACGACCATCTGCGCGTGCGACATCGGGCGCCGCTCATGGCCATCCGCGAAGCGCGGGTTGCGCGCCACGCCGAAGGTCCAATATTCGTAGAACACGCGATAGCCTTCGCGCTGCAACGCCTCGATCCGTGGCCGCGCGATCGGGGCAACGGTGTTGAGGTTGAGGCGGAACACCCAGCCGATGAAGAACGGCAGGGGCAGGCACATTACCTCCTGCCCGTTGCTGAAAGGCGTCATCAAATTGATGACGGCTTCCGACAAAATCGGGTCGTTTTTGATCCTGCGATGCTCGTTCTGCCACGGGATGCCGACGGTCTCGCAACTCTGGCGCATCGGCACCTGAATGACCCCATCGTGCAGGATCGAGGGGTACTCCACATCGCCAACCTTGATCAGCGCAAACTCGGTCATTTCGGCTCTCCGGTAGGGGTGAGGGTTTTGGGGTCGGTCGTCGTGAAGTTGACGCCCATCCGCTTGAAGGCGGCGAAGATGGCCGTTTCCTGCCGCTTCTCCTGCGTGAGCGGCTGGCCATCGAGGGCGCGATATTCGGCGAGGTAGAGCCGATACAGGCGTTTGGCCTGTGGGGTGTCGCCGCGCTTAGCGAGCGCAATCACGCCCGGCAGATTGATCATGTCTTCGCCAAGCCCCGCATGATGGAGGACGCGGGGCTTGCCGATCGGGGGATGCAACGGCACGGCGCCGGAGATGCTCGACGTATCGCGCGCTTCATCCCGCGCCGCCTCGGCCTGAACATAGGCCTTGGCGTCCGCGATCGAAGCTTCGCGGGCGAGGATCGCGGCGATGCCGAGCAAGCTAGCGGCATCCTCTTGGCGAAGGTTCATCCAGCTGCCGTGGATCGCATCGATCAGCATCGGCAATGCATCGGCACCCTTCACGCCATGCGGCGCGCGTTGCGACATATCGATGATCATCGAGGTGAGATCATCGCGGCTAATCTGTGAGTGTGGACCATGAGGGCCTTTCATCTTGGTCATGCTCCCGTGGTTTCGATCTGATCGACGAGGACGCGGGCGTAGCGCCCGAGGCAGCTGAGCGTCGGCGCCAGGTGCTCGGTATGTGAGATTGCGAGGCTGTGGCGGACATTGCCCTCGAACAGGATGCCGAGCCCCTCGATCGCGGCGGCGAGCGTGGCGAGCTGGACGTAGGCATCTTCGGAAAGCCCGTAATCGGGCAGGGCGCGCCGGGTCATTCCCGGCCGAACGGTGTCGGTCATGGCTTGGGTTCTCCTCGATGAACCCGGCCGCCAACTGTCAAACTGGTGGCCGGGCAACAGCGGGTTGACAGACCGCGAGAACCCAAGCGGCGAGTCCGAAGACTCCCCACTGCGCCCGACCATAGAAAAAGGCGCCCGAAAACGGTGCGCCCCTCGGTGGGGTTCTCTGGCGCGGCTGTCATCCCGCATCGCTGCCCTTTTCGCAGCGACGCAACGAAGATGCGCGCATGAGGCCCCAAAGTCAATCACGCCGCCTCCGCCAGCTGCGCGCGGTCGCGCGGGGGGATCCAGTAGGTGCGGGCAAAGTCGCGGGCAGGTGCGTGGTGATCCCACACGAACCACGCGTAATCGACCTTGCCGTGTGCCCAGGCCCGGTCTCCCATCGCCGCGATCTTGTCCCCCGGCGGCATCGAGGGGCGCTCGGCGAGCACGTAGATCGCCGGCGGAAACTCGCGGAACAGGGCGCAGCGCTGTTGGCTGGCCATCCACTTCAGCGGGAGCAGGGCGCAAACCTTGTGGGTTGCGATCGCCAGCGCCTTGCGCACGAATGCCTCGGCCAGGCCGCGCACTAGCCGCCCGTCCTGATAGCTGAAGGGCGGGTTCATGACGATCGAGAGCGGGCGCAGCTGCTCGATCAGCAGCGCCTGTGGCCCCAGCCAGTCATGCTCGGCGAAGAACAACGGGCTGTCGGTGCGCCGCTCGCGATCGGTGCCCAGCGCGCGGAAGCCGCGATCGGTGAGCGCCTGCGGGATGTTGCACCCGCCACAGGCCGGATCGAGATATTGCACGTCGCGCTCGAGCGGGAGCACGTCGATCAGCCGGTGGGTGACCCAGGGCTGTTCGACGTACCAATCCCAGGGATGGCGATCGCCGGCGCCGGCGAGGCGCGGAAGTTCGGCGGTCATTGCAGTTGCGCTCGCGCGGCGAGGCAGCCCCTGCTCCAATCGGCATCGCGAGTAGTTGCGGCCGACAGGACCACGCCCGCTGCGCGATCCTGCTCCAGCGCAGCCATCGCGTCGTCTTCATATGTGTATGAAGGCGGATTGTCGGGACAAAAGATCGCCACCGGCGGGTCTTCTGGACCGTCGTACCGAACGGTAAGTGGCCACCCGCAACAATTGCAGTCTTCGCCAAAGATCATCGGGTTTGGCGGCTCATCCCAGCCGGTACCGTCCCAAGCAGACTTGTTCCAGCTGTGAACGCCGTCCTCTCCACAGCGAGGGCAAAGGAAGCGGGTAAATTCGTTGATCGCTTGATGGGAGCCGGACATCAGAACGACTCCTCGTCATCGTCGCTGCCCGTGATCCACGGCGGTAATTTCTCGGGCGCTGGCAGAGCGGCGGGCGGCAGGGTGGCGGCGACCGAACGGGGCAGCTCATAGGCCCGGGTAGGCGTGCGCTTCGCGGCGACCTCGGCGGTGCAGGGCGTGAACTGGTAGATGCTCGATCCGCCAACCAACACCTCGGGCAACAGCTTGCCATCAAACAGCGGCTCGATCGCGAGCAGTTTGGTGCCGAACCGCTCCACCTCGGTGACGCGGCCGACCATCGTGCGATGGCCGAGGATTTCGACAATCGCGTAATCGCCGGCCGGCAGTGGTGCCGGTGCTTCGTTTGCTTCAGTGCTCATGGCTCTGCTCCATCGTCAGGGGTGTAGTGGGCGGGCGCGACCGAGCGGTGGAAGCCGCCCTCGCAAACGGTTTCGATCCAGCCCTTCTTGCCGATGGTCTGGCCGCGAAAGCCGATGCATTTGACGCGGATCGATCGGCCGCGGGTGGGGCGATAGGTGAACCACTCGCCGATTTGGGGAAGGGGGGAGGGCATCAGAACGGCACCCAGCAGTTTGACCCGCCGGGGCAATCCATTGCTTCGCAACCTTCACAGGCGCCGGAATCTATCCGCCGGGCACGCTCTTCGCTTTGCTTCAACAGACACTCTATGGCCGCGCGCTCTTCGGCCTCCTTGGCCTCGACGGCGGCGATCGCCGCGTCACGCGCTTGGCGATACGCTTCCACGTCGTTGCGGAGGTTGCGGTACGTGTCGAACACCGCGCGGTTCAGCGCCTTGGGCACGCGCCGCCAGTGCGGCAAGCACATGAGCTGGCCGGGTTTGGCGTGGGCGGTGCAGCCCTTGATCGGGCAGGGCTTGCCGCGTTCCCGGCTCATGGCCGCACCCTCGCCCGCGCGCGGCACGGCCCCAGCCCGAGCTGGCGGCGGTAGCGCGGCCATTCGACCGCCGCGCCGGCGGCGACGAACGCGCAGCCGATATCGCGCCCCTCCAAGCTGCAGCGCGCGACGACGCGGGCGTAGGATCGCCCCAGCGCCTCGCAGCGCAGCGTGCGGCGGAGCACGAGCCGCGTGGCCACCGCGCGCGCCGCCGGGCCGGAGAGCGGGGCGCAGCGGGGCAGATGGCAGCCGCCGCGCAGCTCGTTGGCCTCGATCCCGGCGATCCGCACGCGCTCACCGCTGGCGCAGCGCAGCGTATCTCCGTCATGCACCGCCGCCACGAAGCAGAGGAAAGCGATCATGCCGCCACCCTCCCCGCGCTGGGCGGCGTCCAGGCCGGGGGCATCGCGTCGTGGATTACCTCGTCAAGTTTCCGACCAGCGCGCGCGGTGCCGGGGCGGACCAATTGGTAGCCATCATCAAAGACGTGCGAGATCGGCATGGCGCCAGGCCAGCCCTTCGCGGACGTGTGCTCGCCCCACTGCTTGAAATGGAACACCGCGCCCTCGGATGCGCACAGATCGCGCAGCTCACGAAACCAATCGGGGTGAGACGGTCGCGCTTTCGGCCCGCTCTCGCCGCCGGCGATCACCAAGCCGACAAAGCCGAGCGGCGCCAGGTGCGGATGGCCGAGGGCGTTGCGCAGTTCCTCGCCCGCGATCGACTCGAGCAGCGGCTCGGCCGAGATGAAGCGGAGCACTGCCGGCACCTCGCGCAGGTGGTGCAGCCGCTGGCGCAGCGCATCGCGGTTTTCGATCGTCGCGCCGTACCACACGTTCTTGGGCGGCTCGATCAACCAACGTGGCGGCACCATGCCGACGATCTTTTGCGGGCGCTTGGTGAGCAGCATCCATGTGAGCCAGGGCGTCGTCTCGATCAGCGCCCACAGATCGTCGCGCCACGCTTGCGGGGCCTGATTGTCGAACACGTCGGCCAGGCTGGCGCAGAAGACGCGGCGGGGCTTGCCCTCGCGCTCGGCCGCGCGATTCCATTTGAGCGGCTCGCGCCAATAGTCGGCGGAAGTGCGGCGCAGCTCGCCCGCCCAGAGATGATCGTTGCCGAAGCGATGCGCGCGATCGGCGGCATAGCAATTGTCGCAGGCCGCGCTGATCCGGGTGCAACCCTCCCAGGGGTTGAACGTCGCGTCGGCCCAGCTGATAGCGGTGGTTTCAGCCATGACCGATCACCTCCGCCGGCGTCGGCCAATTCCACAGCCCCTGCGCGCCACGCATTGGCACGGGTTCCGGCCATCGCTCGACCTCCAGCATCGGCCAGCCCCAGTTGGCGTGCTGATCGCGATCGCTGTCGTTGGAGCCTGGCACGCCGAACTCCTCGGCGATCTCAATGCCGTTTCGCGGCTCTCCAACAATTGCCGTGCCGAGGCCGCACGCGAGCGGCCAGCTACCGCGCCGGAGCACCTCAATCGCGCGATCAACGGGGCGCAGGCAGGTTACAGCCGCGTAAATGCCGCCAGCTTCTAGTTCGTTCAGCAGAAGGAAAACCTCACCCGGTTCGACCTTCCGCGCGGCCGCGTGGATCACAATGCGCTGCCCGATAATCGATCGAGGAGCGCGCCAGCCCCGGAACTCGAAGGGCTTGCAGCCTTCGATCACGAGTGAAGCCCAGGGCTGCCAAAGGGTGAGCGCCTTCATCCGACCCACCCCTCGATGAACTTGGCGCAGGCCGCGCCGAGCTGGCCGAGGGCTTCCTGCTCGTCGGTGTCGAGCACGCGGTTGGTGCCCAGCTCGATCTCGATCGCGCGCAGCGTCGCCTCGGCGAAGCGGGCGACGACCTCGTCTTCGAACGGCGCGCTATCGTTGAACGGGCCTTCGAGGAAGAAGCGGATCAGCGACGCGTTGGCATCAGTGGCCTGGCCGACCGCGACCAGCGCGGCGTGCTTGGGGTCGAGCTCAACCATGCGCCGTCCCCGTCAATGCAGCCATGGCCTGCGCCAGCTTCGCCTCGGCCGTCTCGGCGCGGGCGATGGCGTCTTCAAGGGCGACGCCGTTGGGTTCGGTGCGGCGCTTCAGTTCGGCGAGCAGCGCGTCGGTCGCGATCAGTTCAAGGGGTAGCGGCGGCGCCGCTCTTTCGTCCGTGATCATGGGATGGTCCTTCCGTTGAGTTCGGCCTCGGCGGCGGCGGCCTTGGCGCGGTAGGTTTTGACGCGGGCGCGCAGCTGGAACTTGCGGCACGCCTCGGCCCAGTTGAGGCGCCGCAGTTCGGTTGCCTGCGCCGGGTTGAGCTGGCCAAGCGCTTCGAGCCGCTCGATCTTGGCCCGAATGTCGGCGAGGGTGCCGTGGCGGCGCTTCATTGCGCACCTCGCTTGCTGAAATCGGCGACGAAGGCGGCGATCGCGGCGATCGGCGTTGGCTGAATGTGAACGCTGATCGTCTTGAGCTTATGACCGCGCTCGCGCGTCGCCCAGGCCACCCAGCCGTTATCCTTGGTGCGGAAGCCGATCAGCAGGTGCCAATCGTGCGGCAGATCGCGCTCGATCGCTGCGAGCTCGATCGCGGTGTTGCTCCGGTCGAGACCGGCTTTCGGTCCGATCCCGACACCGCGCTGCTCGGCGATGTGGTGCGCCAGCTTGAACAGGGTAGGCAGCGCGAACGTGCCGTCGTTGCTGGCGATCACGCGCTGCCGATCCATCCAGAGCGCCCACCAACGGCGGGTTCGGCCGGCGAACGAAACCGAGATCGATTCGTCATCGCGCAGCGGGAGGGAGGCCAAGATCACGCTTCCTCTCCCAGCAAACGAGCGGTGTTGGCGTAGGCGGTGCGCGGGTTCACGCGGGGTTCGGGCGGCGCCTTGCTGGCGAGGAACGCCCCGGCCTCGCGGCACAGGCGGGTGAAATCGGCGCGGCGCTTCTCCAGCTTGGCGGCGCGCAGGCCCAGGGTGATCGCGCGCGGCAGGCGGCGGAAGCAATCGTCGCACACCACCTGGAATCGGCGGCGCTTCCCCGGGCAATTCTTGGTGTGGCAGGCAAGGCTCACGAACATGCTCCATCATCGAGGATCGCGTCGAACAGCTGGTCGCGGGCGATATGCTCGAGCAGTTCGATCGCGAGGCGGCCGACGCTCATTTCGCGGCGGCGGGCGGCGAAGCGGAGATCGGCCACCAGGGTGCGCGGCAGGATCAGCACGCCGTCGCGCCCCGGATGCTCGGCGAGCGCGCGGGCATCCGGGGTCTTGCGCAGCGGCCGATTGGCCGAGCATTCGAGCGCCGAGACGGTTTTCACCGGGATCCCGACGCGGCGGGCGATCTCCGCCGTGGGCAGCCCCTGCTCCCGCAAGGCGGCGATCGCCGCCGTGCGGGTGGGGTGGCCGAGGCAGGGGATGGGGCCGGCCATCAGTCGTCTATCCCGGCGGCGGCCTTGTAGGTATCCCGGATCGCCTCGAACGTCTGGCGATCCTGCGGGCTCATCCGGCGCAGGCGGATGATCTCGCGGGCGCCCTTCACGTCATAGCCGCGCGACTTCATCTCGGCATAGACGTCGCGGATATCGCCGGCGATCCCCGCCTTTTCTTCCTCGAGCCGCTCGACGCGCTCAAGCAGCTGCTTGAACTCGGTTGACTCGATATTGTCGTGCTCGCTCATGGTCGGTCCTTTCAGCTTCCAAAGATGACGGCGATGCCCGGCGCGCCGGTGAGCGCGCTGAAGGCGGTGATGAGGGCAAGGGCGCAGGCGATGCCGGCGAGCATCCGCACCCCGATCTGATGGCCGGTGAGCGGCGCTCGGCAGCGCGCGCAGCGGCAATATTGCGGGTGGAGGCGGTGCTCCGGCCGGCGGGCGAACCACCGGCCGGAGGCAGCCTTGGCGGGCATCGCGGGTTCCACGTTCGCACCCCACCGGACCCGCGTTGACGCTTGCGCGCTGCCCGCCCGTTGCGGCCGCCGCTGCGCGCGGCCGGTGGACTCTCCGATGGGGTAGCTCATGCCGCCGATCCTTCCGGCGCGCGGGAGCGTGCCGCCGCCAGATCGATCACCTCGGCGGTGCGGCGGACAGGCAGGGCAGCGATGCACGCGGCGGCGACCGAGGCGGCGGGCGCCGCGACCGCCGCCTGCCGCACATTGCCGGCGCGGCGCCGCTGGCTCACCGCAACCGTGCTAAGCTCGGCCAGCGTCGCGGGGTTGATTGGAAACAGCTCGATCAGCAGCGCGGCGACGCGCAGCGTGACGGGCTCGAGATCCTCCTCGATCCGGGCCAGCCAATCGGCGCGCTCCAGCTCCGACCAGCGGGGCTGGGTGTGGAACTTCGCCGCCACGTCCGCGCGGCTAAGGCCCGCGGCTTCGCGCCGCCGGCGGAGATATTCTCCCGGTGTCATAGAAATCCTCCAGAATAGGGGCTTCCGCCCCGGTCGAAGACCCAGCAGTGGACGGTCTTCCCGGTGATCGAATTCACCGGGCCTGCCTTGACGAACTTGTTGCGCTTGCTGGTCTTGAGTGCCTTGCGCAGCTCGGCCGCGCGGGGCAGTTCGAGCCGCCGGCTCGCGCTGCGCTCCTCGAACTCGATCAGGTTGACCGCGATCACATTGGCGGGATCGCGGCTGTGATTGATCGGGTGATCGGTGGGCGAGCTCGTCTCCAGGCTCTCGAACACTTCCCAGAAGCGCTCGACATGCGGGTGATCGGTCGCGACCATCGCGTGGCGGGCGATGCACATCTCGCGCACGAAGGAGATTGTCTCCTCGATGCATTTGCCCGGCAGGGTCGGCAGCACGATCGGCAGCGCCGCGACCATCGCCATCAGCTGGGCGTGCGTCTTGGCGAGGCGCTGGTTGCGGACCTCCTCCTCGAGCATCAGGCGGTGCTCGGCCTTGGGGAACTCCTCGAGCAGCCCCGCCAGCAAGGCTTCCTCGCGGCGCGCCGCGTGGATCAGATAGCCGGAGAGCTGCTCGATCGGCCACGCTTCCAGCTTGCGCGCAGCCGTCTTGGTCGCGTGCGTCCACCCGTCCTTCGTGAAGTTCACCGCCATGATGCGCTCGAGCACCGCCGGCGAGGCGACAACGGGTTCGTTCTGGACGATCATGAAGGCGCCGCGGAAGGGCGGGCTGTAGGTTTCGAGGCCGTCGCTCTTCACGCCGCGCGTGCGGGTGGCGCGGCCGTTGTAGAGCGTCTTGGTCTCTTCCCAGTCGAACCGCTTGGCGTGCGGCATGTCTTCCTTGCGATCGCCCTCGATAAAAACGACGGGCAGGTTCGCGACCTTCGCCAGCTCGCGCGCGACGCCGGCCTGCGTTGCCTTGGCGGGATCGAACCCCTCGTAGGAATCGCGCCCGAGCAGCTTCCACATGAACTCGGTCGCGGTCGATTTGCCCGAGCCGGGGATGCCGGTGACCTCGAGGAAGCCGAGCGATTTGTGCGCCGCACGGATCTGTTCGGCGAGCAGCGCGCCGACGCCCATATAGGCGAGCAGCACCATCCCCTTCGGCCCCCAGGCCGTCCAGAAATCGGGAAGCCAGCTCTGGTCGAGCCTGTCGGGATCATAGGCGATCGCGTCGAGTACGCGCTCGGTGGAGCGCAGCTTGATCGCCGACTTGCCGATATCGAAATAGCCGTCGTCGTTCAGGCTGTAGACGCGGCCCTTGGCGACCGCGATCTCGCCGAACACATAGACCTGGTGCTCGCGGCAATAGCCGGTGAACTCGATGCCGGTAACGTCGCGCACCGGCAGCTGGCGCTGATTGATGCGATCGAGCTGATATTGCTCGCCGGTCCACATCGCGCCCGAGCAGACGCTCATCATTCGTTTCTTGAAATCGCCCGAGCCGGCGAGCGTCGATCCCGGGAAGGGCGCCTTGACCGTGGCATGATCGCCGGGGCGATCGATCTTCAGCCAATAGGCGCTGGTGTCGGTCACCTCGTTGCGCTCGAAGAACAGCGCGCGGAAGGTGCAGTTGGCGATCATCGAGACGCCGATCACCTCGCGGGCGGCGGCTTCGTGCTTCACTGGATAGTCGGCGACCGATAGCGCCGGATCGACGAAGCCATCGGCGATGCGCGTCTGTACCGCTTCTTCCGACAACGAGGCCCAATAGGTTCGCCCCTCGAAGGTGAAGGGGAAGCTGCCCCATTTCTTCTCGCGCCAGATCAGATAGGCCTTTTCGCGTTCGTCGGCGGCGACCAGCACGTCGCCGGCCCAGCGGAACTGGCGGCGCGCCTCGTGACCCAGCCGATCGCGCAGGAACAGATCGTTCCAATCGAGCTTGTGGCCCGCTTCGTCCTCGAACCGCACCTGGGCGGCGGCGGCGCGCCAGCCCTCGGCGCGGGCGCGCTTGACGAATTTGCGGGTGTATTCGGTGCCGGCGGCGCCAAGATCGAGCGCGAAGACGATCAAGGGCGATTTGGTCGGCGTGGGGCCGGAGGCGATCGCCATGCGCAGATCGCGCAGGAAATGCTCGGGCCAGTTGTAGCAGCTCATCAGCGACGCGCCGCGCAGCTGTTCGACCGGGGCGGCGGCGATCTCGTCGCCATCCTCGCCGCCGCGCGCTTTGTGGACCGGGTGATCGGGATCCCGCGCGGCGCGGAAATCGCCCTGCTCGAGCGCGATCGTGTCGAAGATGCCCTCGACCAGCCAAATCTCGTCGGCGGCGGCATAGTCGGCCGTGGTGGTGCCTGGCGGTTGCCAGACATGGCCGGCATAGCTGGCCCCGGGGGCAAAGTTCGCTTTCTTGCCGAACCGGCTGGGCTGGTCGATCAGCCGTTCCCACCAGCTGCCGTTCGGCAGGGGGAAGCGCACGGTGGCGCTGCCAATGTTCAGCTTCTTGTCGAAATAATACTCCTGCGCGAAGGCGCCACGTATCTGGAGCAGATCGAACCCGCGCACGTTGCGCAGATAGCCATCGGCGGCGGCGGTGGGGCTGGGATCATCCTTGGTACGCTGCGACCAGTTTTCGAACAGATCGGGGTAGCGATCCTTGACAGCTTCCTCGTGCCCGCATTTGTCCTTGCGACCACACACCAGCACCTTGGGCGCCTCGGCCGCGCAGAAGAGTTCCTTCTTCCCGCATTTCGGGCATTTGCCGCCGCGCAGCCACTTCCCGCCCTTCGCCTGGAGGCCGAAATCGGCCTGAAGGCGCGCGAGCAGCTGGCGTTGGAGATCGTCGTCGAACGGCAAGATTGGTCCTTCGCGGGCAAAACAGGGCCACCCCGCCGCTTTGGGTGCGGCGGGCGGTGATGGCGTTGGTGGTTGGGGGCTAGGCCCGGCGGATCAGCGGGGGCGGATCATTCGCCGGCGGCGGGCCGGTGCCGGGATCGGTACGTTCAAAGGCGGCAGGCCGGCGCGGGGGCACGGTGCGCAGCTGGACGGCGGGATTGGGCACCGCGCTGGGCGAGATCTGGCCGACGATGATCAGCTGCCCGGTGAAGCTCGCGGAGCACAGCGGGTTGAGGCACTGGAGGTACAGATCGCGGCAGGTGGGCGCGATCAGGGTGGAACTGCGCGTGCTGAGCTGCGCGCCGCAATGCGGGCAGGCCAGGCCCATGCGCTTCACCCGCGCGGCCTGGGGAGGGCGGGACCGTTTGGGCTTGCTCGGCGCGCTCATGATGTCGGTCCCCCCAGCATGATCAGCTTCCCCCGCCAGTGCGCAATGCGTTGATCTGGGCCAGCACGGTGTTGCCGGCCTCGATCATCTCCTCGGCCTCGCGCGCGGCGGCGATCAGATCGCAATTGGTCGCCCCGTCGCGCGCGGCCGCAATCGAGGCAGCCAACGCCTCGCCCATTTCCTTGGCGAGGATCTGGGTGGAGCGACCGAGCGCGGCGCGATCGGCGAAGCGGTCCTGCGCGGCCATGTCGAGCCGGCGGAGCAGCGTTTCGGCCATCGGCCGGCCATCGCCGCCGGCGGCGACGAAGGCGAGATCGAGCGCCTCGGCGCAGGCGATCGGGCAGGACTCCCCGGTGTCGGGATCGCCCCAGTTGCGCACGGTGCGGACCGCGCGCCCGGTGACGCGCGCCATTTCGTCATAGCCGATCAACGCCGCGATCCGCGCGATGGCGCGATCGTAGGAGAGCGGAGCGCGGTGCTTCGTCATGCCACCGCTCCCGCGGGAAAGGTCGCCGGCGGAGCGATGCGCTTGCCTGGCCGGGCGGCGCGCATCCGGGCGGCCGGCGCGCGCCCGATGGGGATGGCGGCAAAACCCGCCGCCGATGGCAAGTGAAGCCAAGGGCGGCGGGTGCTACGCAGCGAACAAGGCAGACGATGGGGCGTGCCCGGCGCGGGGAGCTTCGAAACCGCCCCGGGCATTTTCCGCCGGCCTGCCAGCGGCGAAAGGGGAAGAGATGCGATCATTCGGCGGCCTCGGGCACAATGCCGTCTTTCAGTCCCAGCTCGACCGCGACCCGGTGGGACTGACCGCGACGGCACGGGCGTGTACCCGAAAGCACGGCGTGAACGAGTTTCACGGGTAAGCCCTTCCGGCGAGCCCATTGGCTCACATTGACCCCATTCGCCCTGAAGCGAGCGCGAACCGTCGCTACCCGCTGCGCAATGTTGTCAGAATTCAAGATTTCCCCGTGCGCCATATGCGATATGCCGTTTTGTAGAAACGAGGTGCAAACTGTGTCAAAATCGGAAACCAGTCAACCCAAAAATGCCATAACCGAAAATATCGGTCGGCGGATACGGGAAAATCGGAAACGTAACGGGCTTACCCAAGGGCAGGTCGCCGCCATTGCGGACATCAGCCTGGGAGCGCAGCATCGCTATGAGGCGGGCACCGCCGACGCCGGGGCCACCTATCTCGCTCACCTCGCTAACGCCGGCTTCGACGTGCTTTGGCTCATCACCGGCGAGCGATGCCGAGAAACGCTGAGCCCAGAAACCGCCGATCTTGTCGGCATCTTCGAGTCGATGCCACCGGACATGCGCGCCGGGTTGCTCAACCTGGCCCGGTCAATGAGCCACTACATCGTGGCGAACGGCCTTGATCGCTCCGGCCCTATGCAGCCGGAGCATCGGCTGCTGCACGATAGCAAGGTTACTTTTCGGCCCGGACCCGAGGATTGACCTGCGGCGTAGCTGAAGCGCGACCCCGTTTTGAAAACCTGTATGGGTGTTACGCCCATTCAGCTTCTCGATGACCCCCCTGCGCTTACTGATCAGCCCGCCCCAAAGCCTTGCGGATCAGACGCCGCGCGGCTTCGGGGCGTGGTGGGGTGTCAGGCTGCGCCTGGCGCCATTCGTCAAGCGCGTCCAGCAAGGGGCGCTGCATACGCACGTTTACGGCCTCGCTGTCTACCGCAGGCCTGCCCATTTTCTTAGCGCTATTTTCTGTTGACATGCCCACTTTATAGCGCCACAAAGTGCGGGCGACAAGGGAGTTGGCGCTCCCTGGTCGCCCTAAACCTCAACATGGAGCTTCCCATGCCGAAGTCTGCAAAGATCATCCCCCAGGCCGTCTCACGGCGCAAGCCGCTCCTCAGCCGAGAGGAGTTGATGCGCCGCCTTTGGGACAACCATAATCCCGATGGGAGCGCGCGCCGATGACCGAGGCCGCCGAAACCCGCGGCACCCGCCGCCAGCCGATCGAGCACGGCTTCACCGACGCCACCTACTTCCAGCTGGTCGCGGTGAGCAATGCGTTACACGGTCTCGGCGTCTTGTTCGAAGGCGTGCCGGGCCGCTCTAGTAACGGGATCAGCCATGTCGAGCATTTGGCACCGACGCTGACTTGCCTCAGCATGTGTGTCGAAAGCATCTTGGGCCAAATCGAACCTATCTGAGCAACCGAAGTTGCGACTCGCTTCCGCCATCTGTAGCAAAATGGCGAATTATGGGGAGCGAGTCGCCAAAACTGAAAGCACCACCCCGCCGTCTGGGCTTGTTTCAGGCGGCGGCTTTTGTTGGCGGCCTCATCATGTTGTGGATTGGGTTGCTCGGCTTCGTCGCCAAGCCAGGAGTGGAATCGATCGGCGTTGCGATCGGCGCGGGTATCTCGGTGTTTATCGGCTTGGTACCGGCGATCCTTCTCGCGCGACTGCTGGGGTATCGGGAAATTCAACTTCGCTCCGGCGCGACCGCTTCCGATCACGATGCACCACAATCATTCCAGCCGGCGCCGGTCGCCGTCGATCTTCGCGATGTCAACGCCGACCTGTTGATGTGGCGTGAGCGCGCATTCAGGGCGGAGGCCGCGCTTGCGACGGCACAGGGGCCGACGCCCTCGCCGCCGCCGCCGCTGCACCGTTGGCCGGACATAGATCGCGATGACATCGCGGATGACGATCGCTGGTTCGAGGGAGAAACGGGCAAGCTGGCGACTTTCGTTTATTCCGATGCGGACGGTGTCGTCACCGATCGTCGCATTCGCAACTGGCGAAGCCGATATGCGTACATCGAAGGCTTTTGTCTCGATCGCCGCGAGAAGCGGACGTTCCGCAAGGATCGGATCGAAGACTGGCAGGCGGAGTGATGAAGGACGAATGTTCGTAAGGAACATTCGTCTTTTCGGCTCAAACCCCCTCCAGCTCCAGCTCGCAGGTATAGCCCCCATTCCCCAGCCGGTGCGTCACCTGCGCCACCGTCCAGCTTTTCCCATCCGCCGGCGGCTTGAACCCGCTCACCTTGGCTGGGCGTTCGGGGTAGAGATCGGCGCGGCCGAGGGCGAGGGTGAGCGTCATCTTCGCCTCGGCGCGTTTGGCGCGGCCGGCCTCGGCCTTTGCCGCCGCCTCGGCCGCCGCCTTGCTGTGATGGACCTTGCGCACCCGGCGCGGCGTGCCCTTCCCGCCGCCGCCGGCGGTCGCGGTGCCGCGCTCGCCGGTATCGACATCGTGATAGCGCGCCTCGGCGCCCGCCTCGCCCGAGCGATCGACTTCCTGATAGCTGTAGCGCCCGCACTCGGCGCGGATGAAGGTGACGGCGGGCAGCGGCCTGCCGCCGCCGCTGGTGCCGGCGCCGATGGGCGCAAGGATCAGCGCGCGGTCCTTCACGGTCGCCACCGCGTCATGCTCGCGGCCCAGGCGGCGGAGCAGCGCCATATCGCTTTCGCGGTGCTGCTCGATCACCGGCACGGCGATGCCGGCGAGCGACGGCGCGCAGCGCGGGGTGTAGCCATGCGCCGCAGCGATCTTGCTCACCAGCGCGCCGAGCGTCGTCTCCTTGTGCGCTTTTTCCTGCCGCTGCCGGAAGGCGGCGGTGAGATCGGCCGAGCGGGCGCGGATCGTCACCACGTCGGGCGGGCCTTCCCAGCTTACCTCGTCCACCGTGAACTTGCCCTTGTCGATCAGGCCCGGCGTAACGTCACTGCCCTGGAGCCAGCCGAGGCGCAGCGTGATCAGCGCGTCCTTCGCCGGCAGCGCGAGCTTGCCGTCGCTGTCATCGAGCACCAGCTCCAGCTCGTCAGCCTCGCCGCCGCGCTTTTCGGTGAGCGAGAGCGAAACAAGGCGGGGCCGGGCCTTGGCGGTGAAATCCACCCCACCCACCGAGAGCGCGAAATCGGGGATATTGGCGCGGCGCTCGATCACGCCGCATCCTTGCGGCGATCAAGGATGCGCCGGCAGGATCGGCATGTCACCGCATCCGGGTTGCGGTTGGAGGTGATCTCGCAGGATTGCCAGCGCACGCCCGCGCCACAAATCGCCGCTCCGCGTGCTGGCCGCCAGTGAACCACGCGCGCGCTCATGCAGCGCGCAGCAGATCGAGGGTGAAGTCGATCATCCGGGGGGTGCCATCGTCGAGGATGAACTTGCGCGTCTCGTCCATGCCGGTGATCACGAAGCTGCCCCACACATCGCCATTGCCCATCACGAGCTGATGCTCGTCGCCGAGCGCGGCCATCGCGCGCAGGGTTTCGATCGCGCCATAGCTGCCCGCCGCTTCCGGGCAGAGCCGGCCGGCGATCTGGACTTGCTCCTGCCCCGGGCCGACGAACTGGAGCGCGTCGCGCGCGCCGACGCGGGGGTTGTTGGCGAACACCCAATCGGTGCGGCGCTTAAGCTCCTCGAACGGCCAGGTGGCATATTCGAAGACGAAAAGGCCGAGCGCGGCGAGCTGGCTCATCAGGCATCGTCTCGGTAGCTGGCGCGCTGGCGCGCGTCGGCGGCGCGATCACGCGCGGCGAGCCGTTCGTCGACCGCCCTGGCGATCGCCTGCGCATCCTGCCCCGGCTGGGCATAGATGTTGATGATTGTCGGACCGCGCCCCACGGTCACCGCCTGTCCTCCGCCAGCGCCGCCGGCAGGCCGCGCCGCTAGCGCGCTTCCGGGGCTGACCGCAAGGCTGGAGGCGGCAAGCGCCCCGGTGAGGCGGCCGGCTTGCCGCTGAAGGCTTTTCACCGGCCCCCCGCCGCCCTGATCGAGCCCTTGGGTGAGCCCAGCCATGATGTTGCCGCCGATGCCCGCGAAGACGCGGCTCGGAGATTTGATGCCTAGCACGCTCTTAAACTTGCTGCCGATCAGGCCCGCATAACGTACAAAGAAGCCGATCGGCGAGACGGCCAAGAACCCGTTGATCAGGCCCTGCGCAAGGAAACGACCAACGTCGGCCCAGCTGAGCGAGCGGAACCATTTATCGATCTTCGACCAATTGCTGTAGATCACATAAGCCGCACCCACCACCGCAGCGACGAGCGCAATCGTGGCCGACAACGGTAGCCCGATAGCGGCTGCCAGGCCGGCGAAAAGCGGGCCGATCGCACGAGCCCAACCGAGGATCGACCAAGCGGGTTTCAAGATGAAGCTGAATACGCCAGCCAAACCGGCAGCGGCCGTGAGCAAGGTACCAGCCGTCGTGGCCACCAAAAGCAAGGCTTGTGCGAGTTGCGGATTGGCCTCAGCCCAGAGGGCTAGCTTATCGGCATAGTCACCACCAACCTCTAGCAGCCTCGTCAATGCCGGAAGTAGTAGGTTTCCGGCCACTACCTGAAACCGCTCCAGCTGAGCGTTGTAGCGTCGCTGCGCCGCCGCGCCATCGCGGGCTACGCGAACTTGGAAATCCGCTTCTATCGTACCAGTTGCCTTAATAGCATCGGCGCGGATTTGTCGGTACAGATCAAGGTTAGAAAGCAGGGGCCGGAGCGCGGCCTGAACCTGAGCGTCTCCGAACAGATAGCTCAGCTTTGAAAAATCGCCCTTGGTCGCGCGCTGTGTCTGCTCGACGATCGCTTCGATCGGCGACTTGCCGAGTTTTGTAGCCTTTTTTAGCTCAGTCTGGAGATTAATCCCGAACTTGCTGAAATTGTCGACCGTCTCTTTGGAGTTGATCTTATTCAGCAGATTGAGCAGGTTGTTGGCGGCGGTGGCGCTGTCTCCGGCGCCCTTGCGCGTAATCTGGGCGGCAGCGGCAAGATCGGCGACGGCGCTGACTCCGCGCTGCCCCAGCCCGGCAGCGGCGGCAGTAAGGGCCGGGAACTGGGCCGCCATGTCCTTAAGCTCGAACGCGCCCGATTTACCTGCCTGCGCCATTACATCAAGCGTGCGAGCCACCTGCCCGATCGGCACTTTTAGGTTATCGACAGAGGAAAAAGTGGCGTTGGAGAGGTCGGCAATGTCTGCCTTGTAGGCAGTCGCAGCCGTCCCGATCGGCCTGATAAGCTTCGCCGCGAGCTGAGGATCAAGGCCCAGTCCCGCCAGGGTGTCGACGCCGCGCGCGAGATCGGTCGGAAGCTGCGCGATTTTCGGCGCGACCTTTAGCAAATTGTCCGCGATTCGCTTGGTTGCATCGCCCGAAAGGTTCGCCTTTTGGCCAATGTCTACCATGATCGATTGAAATTCCCGGGCGTCACCGACTGCGCCGAGCGCAGGAATCGCTGCAGTGCTGGCGACGGCGCCGGCGATCGCCAGCTTGCCAGCACCCGCACGGATGTTGGTCGCCGTTTTTTCGATTGCGGCGTGCCTTTTCAGCTCCGCCTGCTGGCGTTTAAGTAGGTTAGTCGTCTCGTAGATTTGATGGCCCAGCCGCTCTTCATGTTTTCCGAGCTGGGCAACGTCTACGCCGGCGGCGCCAAGCCCACGCGATAGACGTTGAAGCTCCTGGCCTTGTCGCTCGAATCGCCCTGCTAGGGTGGTCTCAGCATCTTTCAGCCGCTTGAGTTCCGCAGCCAGCTTTCGCGTCGTTCCGCCGGCCTCATCAATCCGATCGCGCATCGCGTCGACTTTTTGTCGTGCCTGATCGAGCGCTTGGGCTGTCTCCCGGAACCGCTGCTCGGCGCCTTTGTAGTTGCCGATCGCGTACTGGGCAGTCTTTAGCGCCGCGAGCTTGCGCGTCGTCTCTGTGGTGGCGTTGCTAAAAGCCTTGGCGCCTTGCGTAAGCGCGCGTAGAGGCGCGAGCAGGCCATCGCGGGCGCCAAAGGCTACGGTGATTGCAAGCTTGCGGTCAGCCATCGCCCTTACCGTTCATGCGACTCCACCGGTCGACCGCGCGCTGCCGCCAAGCGAGCAGTTCGTCGAGCGACATCGCGGTGAGTTGATCAAGCGGCCAATGAAATACCGCCGCGATGTCAGCGATGACATCGCCGATCAGGTCAGTCCCGCTGTTGCGCGCATCGCCGGCGTCATAAAAAAACCGACCACCTCATTCGACAGCGCTGTAAAGTCGTCGGCCTCAAGCTCCTCCACCTCGGGGGATGTGAGTGGCGGCATTGTAATGCGGGGCAGCAATTCAAGCATCGCTCCGGCGTCACCCTGCACGATCTGCCCTACGATCAGCCCGCGCAGCTCGCCGGCCTTGGGCTTGCGCAGCTGGAGCGTCTTGATTTCGGTATCGCCGCGGATGATCGGCGATTCCAACTCGATGGTGACGATCTTGGTCATGGCAAGTCCTTACTGCTGAAGCGCCGCACGAATCTCGGCCATGCGGTCGAACCCATCGGCAATGAAGATGTTGTTGAGCACGTCGATCTCGACCTCGACGCGGCCGTTCACCGTCCATTTGAGATAGGAGAGCGTGTGCTTCACCGTCCATTCGGTGTTGTCGCCGGCCTTCGCGTTGCCCGGATCGAGCTCGATCAGCTTGCCCTGCGCGGTGAGTTCGGCCGCGAGCACGCCGCCGGCGCCGTCTTCCTGATACGCGCCGACGAAGCGGATCAGGGTGCCGGCCACGCCAACGGCACCGACCCCGCGAAGCTTGCTGATGATGGCGCCACCGAGCTTCGCCTCCATCTCGAGCTTTTCGAGGCCCATGCCGATATCAAGTTCGGCGAGCATACCGCCGCCGCGATAGGACTCCACCTTCTCGGCGATCTTGGGCAGCGTTACCTCGGAGACGAGCCCGAGGTAATCGTTACCGTTGTCGAACATGCGGAAGTTCTTGAGCTTGTGCGGCAGGCCCATCTTATCGGTCCTTTGCTAGATCAGCGGGTGACGGAGCTGGCGAGCGCGTCGCCGAAGCCGGAATAATATTTGGCGGTGATGCGCTGATTGAGCGTGAGGGCTTCCATCGGCGCGACAGGGGTGAAATCATAGTCGATCACCAGTTGCCCGGCGGCGAGCGCCTCGGCCGGGTTGGCGGCCGGATCATACCAGCAGCGCCCACCGATCAGCCGGCCTTGCGTCGTCCAGCGGCGCAGCGTGGCATTGGCGGTTTCGACGATGTCGCGCACCAAGCCGACCGTCATCGGCCGATCGATGAACGTCGCCTGCGCGTCGGCGATCGCGTCCTGAATGGCCTGGGCGGTGCGGGTCGCGGTTTCGAACGCGAAATAGGGCTCGTCGGCGCAGGTGCGCGAGCCCCAGAAGCGATAGCCGTTCATGCGAACGATCGTCGTCACCTGATCCGCGTTCAGCACGCCCGCGTCCGTCGAGGAATCGCGGATGTCGAACGACACGTCCTTGTTGATCCCGGTGACCCCCGCGATCGCGACGTTGGAGAGCCCGCGGTGCCAGCCCTCGCGCTCGTCGAGCGCGGCGCGCAAGCCCATCGCGGTGGCGACGGCCTGGCCATCCCAGCCGGTCGCGTCGGGCCAGAGCAGCATCAGCTCGCGATCGCCATATTCGCCGCGATAGGTGACCGCGTCGGCGATCGTCGCGGCGAGGGCGGCTTGGGGGCGGGCGGCCGCGTAGATCATGCCGCGCAGCCGCTTGGCGACGGGCAGCAGCGCGGTCACCACCGCCTGACTGTCGAGCCCGGGCACGCCCAGGATGCGCGGGCGCACGCCGACCAGCGCCTCGGCCGCGAGCAGCGCCTGCAAGCCCTGATATTGGCCGTTCGCGCTGCCGCCGATCACCGCCTGCTCGGTCGCCGCCGCGTTCTGCCCCGGCGCCACCCGCACCACGACGACGAGCGGCGAGCCCTGATCGGCGATCGCCGCGAGCGCCTTGGCCAGCGTGCCGCCGGTGCCCGCTAGGCCGATCGCGCGGCGAACGTCGGTGATCAGCACCGGCCGGTTGACCGGGAACGCGGCGTTCAGCGCGTCGGTGTCCGCGCCTTGGGGCGCGGTCGCGGTCGCGACCAGGCCGATCACAGCGGTGGATTTCTCCAGGATCGGGCGGACGCCGGTGACCGGCTCGTTGACGAGAATGCCGTGAAAATAGGTCATGACGCGGGCCTCAATGCGGTGAGCGGGATAGTGAGCTTGGTGAGCGCGTTGGGATCGGGATCGTCGGTGCGCTGCCCTTCGAGCTGGAGCGTGAAGGCCCCGCCGGCGGCGAGCTCGCCCGGCGCTTGCGCGATGCCGACGCGGGTGAGGCGGAAGCGCGGTTCCCAGCGGCGGAGCGCCTCGGCGGTGGCGGCGAACAGGCGCAGCCGGCCGAGCGCGTTCATCGGCTGGTCGATCAGCTCGAACAGCGTGCTGCCATAGTCGCGGCGGATCACGCGGCTGCCGATCGGCGTCGACAGGATATCGCCGATCGACTGGGCAAGATGCGCGTCGCCGGCGAGCTGGCGGCCGGTGGTGGCGTCGACCCCGATCACGGCGCCCACCCGAGGACGAGCGCGATGCCAAGAGCGAACATCATCAGCACGGCGATCATCATCGCCCAGCCGATGACGATATAAGCCGCGGTGGCGAAGCGATCCTGCTCGCGCATCAGGCCGGCTTCCCCGATTGGCCGCTGCCCGGCTGGACCTGGCCGTGGCGGTGGTTCTTCAGGCTGATGCCGTCGGCGACGACGTCGGTCTCGGCGGTGAGCGTGCCCTTGACCAGAACGTCGGCCTCGAGCGTGATCCCGCCAGGCGCCACGATCGTCGCGGTGGCGCCATCGGGGAGCAGCGCCTCGAGCTTGTGGCCCTCGGGATCATAAGCGACCTCGGCGCCATCCGCGAAGCGGATCAGCTCGCGTTTGCCGTTCCCCGCCGGCGGGAAGCGCTGGAAGGCGACGCCGCGCAGCGCGATCGCGCCTTCGATATCGCCCTCGGGCGCCAGCAGCAGCACCTGCTCGCCGACCGTGGGCAGCGACCACATGCGGGTGGCGCCATGTGGGCCGAGCAGCCAGCGGATGGGCTGGGTTTCGATGTCGCCGACCTTCACCGTCAGCCGCGCGCTGGCGGCGTCGACCGAGGCGACGGTGCCATAGCGCAGCAGGTTGCCGATCAGGCCGGGGAGATCATCGTCGCGCATCGGCGGCACGCTGGCGAGCGGCCCGCGCCAAGGCGAGCGCGCGCTGTTGTAAGCGCGCGCTTTACAACAACGGCGCGCCCGTCAGCAGCCGCTCACTGACGGATCAGGACGCGGTACTGGCGCAGCTCGGTCGACGCGTTGCCGGAGACGGTGCGCAGCCGCACCGCCCCGCCGGCCGCTTCTGCCGCGTCGCGGTCTTCGGGGTCGAGCAGCGCCAGATCGGTGATGTACGCCGCACGCACCGGCTCCGCCCAGGCGAGCAAAGCGGCGTCGTTCACCGCTTCGACGCTGAACTCGGCATGGGGCGCGACGTGGGCGCGCGGCAGATCGATCTTCGTCTTGCCGGCGGCCAGGTTGACGATGAACTCCAGCGGCTCGTTGCCCCACTGATTGTCACTCGCCGAATCGACGGCCGGGTCTAACCCGGCGATTCCCGGCGCGCCGATCGCCCCAAGCCCGCGATTGCCGCGGAAGGTGCCGCCCGTGCTGTTGATCGTGCGGATCGGGGCACCAGCGATCGAGTGGAGCGCGTTGCCGAGCGCTTCATAGCCTGAACAGCGATCGAAGATGATCCCCTCGCGCGCGTTGCCAAGCTTATTGTCGTTGGCGTGGACACGATAGAGGGTGGCGGGGAACACCGCGCGGAGCAACACGGCGCTGGTGCCGACGATCTGGCCGAAGCCCGATGCACTGTTGCCCGAGATGTCGATGTCGTAGGCGTCGGACCCCTCGATGTAATAAGCGATCGCCTGGGCGCGCTGTTCGGCCGGAACGGTCTCGTCGGCCTCGAGCACGTTGTCGGTGATGACGTGGCCGCGGAAGCCGCCCGTATAGTCCGGGTCGGAACGCTGGATGTTGATCGCGGTGGTGGTGAGCCCGCGCCCCTTGCAGCCGGTGATGCGCAGATCGCTACAGTCATAGGCGGTGACGAGCGCCTTGCAGTCATCGGCCTGAAGCCGTTCGACCGTATGGCCGTCTCCATAGAGGCGGACGATGTCGGTGCGGCGGGCGTTCACGACCTTGCCGCCATCGATGTAATGCCCGATGCCAAAGCCGTAGAGCAGCTTTTCCAGAACGTCGACGTCGCAGCCGCGCAGCCAAAGCCCGTTGGCGGCGCCCCACGGCCCGCCCGAAAACACGGCGGTGACGGGCTTGCCGCCGGTCAAGCCGCCGGGCCGCGCGCGGACGAAGATCTGATGGCCGCCGCCGCCCGAGGCGCGCACGACGAAATAGCCGGTATGGGGTTGGTTGGTGCCGTCCGGCCCCTCGCCGACGCCCTCGTTATAAACGACCGGGCCGCCGACATAATCGACCGCGATCCGCGCGCCCCGGCTTTCAACCAGGTAAATGCCGACCTTCGGGGCGGTGTCGATCGCGCCTTTGAAGCGGAAATCGTCGCCGCGAACATAGATCAGGCCGGGGATCGTGAGCCCCACCTCGTCGCCGGCATTCAGATCGTTGAAGCTGCCGTCGCCGCACAGCTTGCCGCGCACGTCGAACCGCACCCCCGCGCTTTCGACCGCGAACATGAAGCTGGGGTCGGCGACGAGATCGGCGGGCGTATTGGCGCAATGCTTGTCCGAGCGCAGCGTGCCGAGAACGGTGACCTTCATCGGCCGAGTGATGCGCACCGCCTCGGAGAGTTTGCTGCAACGGACGATGCGATCGATCGAGGCCGGCACGATGCATTCGCCTCCGGTCGGCGTCCGGTCGATCGCCCGCTGCAGGGCGTCGCGTGCCTGAACCGGAGTCGCGGCATTCGATAGGCCCCAGCTCGTCGCCAGCACCGGCATCAGCTCCAGCCGCTGCGCCAGCGTCTGGGAGGTTTCGCCGGCCGCGCCCGTGCTGACGCTGATCAGCGTCGCACCGAGTACCCGTCCAAGCGCGGTGAGCGCGGCGTTGCGACGGCGGAAGCCGCGACCGCCCGAGTCGCGCACGGTGTTCACGGGATCGGCAGCGACCGTGCCCGCGTCGACCGTCGCGTCGGCGACGAAGCTGTCGGCCTCGTCCGCGAGCCAGATGAGGTCGGTGCCTTCGGGCACCTCGTTGATGGCGACGTCCTCGATCCGGGCATAGGTGTTGTTGCTGCCCCCGGGAGGGCCACGAAACGCCGCCGGCAGCAATGCCGCGACGCTGTTGAGCAGCATCGTAAGCCGGAGGCCGCGAGTGACGCCGTCCTGGACGATCGGCAACAGCTCGTTACCGTCCGCCGGACGCGGCGCGGGGAGGAGCGCGGAAATCTTCATGCGGCGGTTTCCCAAAGCGGATGCGTGCTCGGATCGAAGTCGACCAGCTGGGCGGGGGACAGGGTGGCGAGCTGCGCTTCGATCGCGTTCGAGACGGCACGCACCGCGTCGATCCGGGTGCGGCGATCGAGCGCGGCGGCGGCTTCCTCGCTCATGTACCCCGCGAACGCGGCGATCGCGAGCAGCGCATTGTCGTTCGACTGGCGATGCAGCGGAGCGATGGCGAGGATGCGCCGACGCGCCTCGGCCTTCACCCGCTGCACCGCGCGGGCCGCCGGGGCGATGTCTTCGCCGGGCGCTACGCGTGGGCGGCCGGCACTGCCGCTGACGATCGCGCGACCCCGCGCGTTCGCCGCGAGCAGATCGCGGTGGCGCTTGTCGCTGATCGGCACCGCGTCATCGGGCAGGTGGTGAACCCCGGCATGGAAAAATCCGCGCCGGCTCGCGCTCCAGAAGATCATGCCCGGCCCTCCGCGCGCCAGTTGAACCCGGTGAGGCTGCCCAGCCCGCCGGTGCTTGCGTCCTGCAAATAGATGCCGACCCCCGTGGTCGACCGCGTGCCGGCGATCTCCTGCGGGTAATTGTCATAATCCCCGGTCGAGGGGATGATCGCGGTGAGCTGCAGATCGTAATCGGTATCGGCGAAGGCGATGGGAAAGGTGATGCTGGTGCTCCCCTGATCGGCGAAGCCGGTGCGCACCTGGCCCGACTGGATGCACTTGCCGCCGGGCAATACCTCATAAGCCGGGTTGCCGAACGAACGCGGCAGGCCGCCGAAGCTGGCCGGGGTGACTGCCTTGGTCGCGTCGGCCGCCGCGCGCAGTTCGGCGGCGCTGGCGGCGGTGACGGTGATCACCCGATTGGCGGCGAGCGATCCGCCGCCGGTGGCGAGCCCTCCCCCGGTGACGGTACGCGCGGTGATCGCGGCGATCGCCGCGTTCACGCTGTTCTGGAAGTCCACGAAGCTGGCGTTGAGCGCCGCCTGATACCCGGCGAAGGCGGCCTGGAGCGCGGCGATGTCGGCATTCACCAGCGCGCGGAAGGCGTCCAGCACCAGCTTCAGCGTCGCCGGCACGATCGCGCGGACCTGGTCGACGCCGGCCTGCGCTTCGGCGCCGGTGGCGATCTCGATCACCCCACGCCGCTCGGTGGTGGCGGGAGGATCGAGGAAGTTGGTATCGCCGAAGGTGAGCGAGGCTACGTCACCGGCGGGGAAGGCGATATCGAGTGCGAAATAGAGCGAGGTAAGCGCCGATTTCTGGACGATGCGCTGGGCCTGCCCATAAACCGCGAACAGCGTGCCATCGGCCAGGTAGAGCCCGAAACCGCACACCCCATAATCGGCGGCGCTGTCGTCGCGGACGATCAGGTGGACGAGATTGTCGCCCACGGCCTCGCCGGAGATGGTCGCGACGCGCCGATGCTCGCCGGGCACCGCCTCGAGCGTTGGCGCGACGACGAAGGCGGTATCGGTGAGGCCCACCTCGGTGACCGTCAAATCGATATCGTCACCGAGCTGGGCGGCGGTGAACGCGGCGCGACCGGCCTGGGTGAAAGTGAGGGTGAACGGCATCAGGCGATCTCCAGCAGCGCGCCGTCCTCGGTCTCGAGCGGCTCGCCGATCTCGGTCGTGAGGAAATTGTCCCAATCGCGGCTGCGATCATCGAGCATGGCCATGTCGAGCCGGCCGAACAGGGTGGCGCGTACCGCCGCCACAGCGCCGATGCGTGCGGCAAGCGGCAAGCGATAGGCGAAGATGAAATGCGCCGAGAGCGGCTTGTGGCGGATCACGTCCTCGATGATCGCGCGGGCGAAGTCGGGCGTGGCGCGCACGCCGCCGGCGGCATCGAGCGGCAGGAACACGGTGAAGGTGCCGGGCTCGCCGCGCGGTTGCTCTTCCCACCACTCGACCAGATAGGCGAGCGCGTCGTGGCGGGCCATCACCTCCTCGACACAGGCGCGCGAGCCCTTGATCCGCGCGATGCGGATCGCGTCGGCGACGACATCGCGCTTTTCGGCTTCCGACCAGTCGGCCTCCCACCGGCTGGTGTTCCATTCCCAGGCCAGGAAGGGCAGCAGCTCGGCCGGGCACGTGCGCGGATCCTTAAGCCGATCGAGCGGCAGGTCGATCGCTTCCAGCCGATCGGCGGCGGAGAGCTCGAAAGCGCGCTCCAGCGGCGTCGCGTTGGGGGGCAGCAGGCTATTCGGCATAGCCCGCCACCGTGACGCTGATCGCGGTCGGGTGAGCGACCTGGGTGCGATCGCACACCACATCGCCGACAGGGGCAACGAGCGCGACCTTCTGCACGCCTTCCACCATCAGCGCGCCGATGATGCCGCTCGTCGTGATGTCGCGCCCCAGCCGTCGCGAGCGCGCGAGATAGGAATCGAGCGACGCGCGCGCGGTGCTCGCGACAAGATTGGCATCGGGGCCGGCGAACAGGGTGAGACGCGCGTCGATCGCGAAATCGACCAGCGCGGCCGACTGCACCGTCACCAGATCGGTGAGCGGGCGCACCGGCTTGCTCGAGACGATCGCCTCCACCGCCGCGATCAGATCGGGCGGGGCGGTGCCGTCTCCGCCGGCGGCGAGGAGGGTGACGATCACTTCGCGGGGCGAGGGGCTGATCGCGGTCGCGTCCGCAACGCGCGCGTCGGCGGCGCGGGCATAGAAGACATAAGCGGCCTCCGGCCCCGCGACCGAGAAGCTGGCGGGAGCAAGGGCGATGCGCTGGCGCAGATCGTCATCGGCCTCGAGCACCGCCGGCGTGCCGGTGTCGGGATCAGCGGGGGTTACGACGAGGCGGGTGACGCCCATCAGCGCGCCCAGATGATCGAGCGCGGCGCCGCGCGCATAAGCGAGCAGCAGCTGCGCGGCGCCATCCTGGAATTGCTGGCGCAGCACCGCGACGCGCCAGGCGAAGGCCTCGGCCTGTTTGATCGCGGGATCCGACTCGAGGAGGGCGGAGAAGGCCGCGAAGCGTTCGACGGTCGCGTCGATCAGCGCTTGCCGCTCGGCCTCGGTGCTCGTCTGCTCGATCAGCTCGGGTCGCGGCAAGCGCGACAGATCGACCGTGGCGGCGGGAAGTTGGAGCTCGGGCACGGCGGCGATCTCGCCGCCCGCCCATCGCCCACGCCAGCGCGCGCTGTTGTAAAGCGCGCGCTTACAAGATCACAGCAATTGGGCGACGCGATCGAGGATCCGCGCGCGATCCTCGGGCGGCAGGCCGAGCAGTGGCCGGGCCGGGTAATCGGCCTGCGCGTCGGTATCCCGGCTCACCCGATAGGTGCCGCCTTCCTGGTGCTGGATCAGGATCGCGGCGGCGGTGCCGAAATAGCCGACCTGGAGTTGGTCGGGCGTGGCCCGAACCCGCAGATACTGGCTGGTCGCCGCCTTGCGGAACATGCGGCCGCTCTTGCGGGGGCTCAGCTCGGGCGGCTTGCCCAGCTTGGCGGGCGTCGGGCGGCGAGTCTTGCGCGGCACCATCGGCGCGCCTTCGGGCGTTCGATTCGCGCGGATGCGCTGGGCGTTCAATTTGCGCAGCTCGGCGCCGACCGAGCGACCGAGCTTCACCCGGGCGCGATCGTCGAGACGCGCCGCCAGCGCCTCGAGCGATTCGACCAGGTCGGCCGGGCTGCTCATTCGGGCGCGAAGCGGCTGTCGCCGGTGGTGAGCGGCGGGAAGCCGAGCAGCTCGCGCAGCGCTTCGTCCGCCATCGTGGCCTCGGCCGGGCGGGCAACATCCCACCCGGAGCCGTCGCCGCGCGGGGCGAGCTGAACCGCCTCGGTGAGTTCGAAGCGGATCAGCAGATTGGTCCGATCGGGATCGAGGATATCGGCCGCGAACACGATCGCTTCATCGTCCCGATCGAAACGCTGGAACAGATCGGGCTGATGCTCGCGCAGCCAGAGCAGCAGCGGCACCATCACCGCGTCGATTCCGCCGACGAACTCGGGCAGCCAGAGCGTGCATTCATAGCGCAGCTCATAGCCGAGCGGTGCCGTGAGCCGCGCGACGGCGCGCCCCTTGTCGACGAACACCGCGAGCCGATCGGGATCGCGTGCGGTATCAGGGAGAGCGCTTTGAAGCGCAGCGCGGAGCGAGGCGATTTTAATCATGCGGAAGTCCTCATGAAACCGCGCCTCCGGCAGGGCTGCCTTGTGCTGGAAGCCGGGGTGCTAGCCGTGGCGATGATTGCGAACATCGTCATGTCGCTGCTGGGTTGAGCAAGGGTTTCACCGCGCGCTTTCGGGGTTATCACCTGTGACAAGCGCTACCTGATCCCACCAGGCTGCGTTGCTGGTATCCGGGTTCGAGCCGCTGTCCGCGAATAACCGCACCTGAATATCGGTCACCCCGCTTGACGGCACCGCAATGCCGCTGATGATCTCCCAGCGCCAGCCGTCGCGGGTTGTGACGTAGCTCGGGCCGTTTGGCGACGAATAGGTGATGCCACCATTGCCGGTGACGATGACCTGAAACCGGCCAACCGTGAGCGCGCCAGCAACCCCGATGCGGCTGCGAACGGCCAAGGTGAGCCGCCCCGCCGCCATTGCCTCGGCGCGGCCCGCAGCCGTGAGCGACTGCCCAATATACGCAGGCGCCGCGCCACTGCCCTGCATCCTGACCGAATAGCCGAGCGCCGGGTCGGCAACGACGGAGTTGTCACGAGTGAAAGCGATCGTGCCGCTGCTCGTCCAACCATCCGGCGCGGCCGAGATGTTGGTCCAGGTTCGGAAGTCGCCGTTGACCAGCAGATTGGAGGCCCAAGGGCGCAGGTTACTGACGATCTGCGGGCGCACCTGGCTGGTGTCGGCGGCCAGGAAGTGCGCCCAGACCAGGCTTTCCCACAACGCGTTGCCGGTCGGCTCGCTGGGGTGGATGCCGTCAGCCGCATAGAGGCTCGCCGCCTTGTTCTGCGCGATGTAGGCGGAATAGATATCAATCAGGCCGATGCCGTGGGCGCGGGCGATGACGCGCCAATGGACCGGCATGTTGTTGAGCGCGGTCGTATCGCGGTTCGGAATCTGCAGCGTCGCGCTGATCGGCAGTCCCGGCTGCGCCGCCAGCAATTGCTCGACCCCGGCGAGCATAGCCCCGCGCGCGATGGCGCCGGCCGCGTCGATTTCATAGGACGGGTAATAGTTGATGCCGTGGTTCAGGATCGCGCCGTCATAGCTTTGCTGGGTGACGGCACGCGGCCAGCGCGAGCCCATCGCATATTGGAAGACGCTGCCCGATACCGCGAAAACCCATAGCGTCGCGGTCGCGCCGGTGGTGCCGGTCGCAATCCGCACCGGGGTTGCGTCCCAATCGGTGCCCGTGCCGGTATTCCAATAACGAATGACAATGCTGTGGGTGGGATAGGCAGCGGCAAGATCGGCGGCGAGGCGGGCCGGCCAGCGCCCCGTGTTGTCGCGGCTGTTCCCGGTCGAGTCCGACCAGATGAACAGCGACGCCGATAGCCCCTGGCCAAGCCGGGCACGGAACCGCGCGAAGCCGTTGGGCGCGGCGGTCGTGCTGTTCAGAGCGCGCACTGCCAGTCCACGCGCTGCCGGATCGATCTGCGCTTCTATGGGCGCGGCAAGCGTGGCGACCGCTGCGATCCACAAGGCAAGCTGGCGGATGATCTTGATCATGGTGATGCCCCCTATTGGCGCAGTGCGAGATTGAGGGTGCCGGAGCTGACGACGACGCTCGCGCAATAGGCCACCCCGCCCGTGGTGGCCGGGACATCGACGGCCTCGTTGGCATTGGCCGTGAACACGCCCTGCGCGTCGCGCTGGGCGCGATCGGCGGTGGCGCGGCGCTCGGTCTCCTGGACGTGATCGGCCAGCACGCGGGCGCTCTGCTCCGCCGTCTCCCGCTCGAACTTCGCCAGCGCAGCGATGCGTTCGGCGCACAGCTGGCCTCGCGGGAAGTGGGCGGTGATTTGCTTGCCGCGCGCGTTTTTCGTGATCTTGCTGCTCGCGTCGAAGCCCTCGCCGGCGCTGGCGCACGTTTGCCGGGCGAAGCCGAGCAGCGCGGCGCGATCGCTTTCGAGATGCCGGAAGGCGACATAGACCGCGCCGGCGGCGCCGACCGCGATTAGCAGCACCAGCCAGCCCCATTCGGCGGCGAACCACCGACCGACGGCGGGCAAAGCGAGCTTGAGGAACTTCATCGCGCCCGCCTCCCTCATGCCTCGTCGCGCGAGCTGGCCGCGCCGCTCATCGCGGGCAGCCGCAGGCGCGGGCCGGTGAACCCGGTGGGCGCGCGACACGCAACCAGGCGCGCCTTGTCGATCGGCACGATCGAGACGCGATCGCCCTGATTCCCGCCGAGCACGAAGAGGCGCGTCGAATCCTCGCCAACCGCGAAGCCGACATGACCACCACCGGGGCGGGCGAAGCGCAGGACCGCGCCGACGAACGGGCGGGCCGGCTCGCCGAACTTGTCCCAGGAAGACGCCCGCACCGCGATCGACGGCGGCGCGATGCCGGCATCGGCCATGCACGTGGCGACGAACAGCCCGCACCAAGGCACGCTGTCCGCATTGTAGGCGATGCCGAGTACCGCCGTACCCAGCCGCTTCGCCCAGCCGATGATGGTGGGGTTGTTCGCGGGGCCGGCGGCCTCGCGCGTGCCGAGCTTGGCGCGCGCGGCGGTGAGCCAGGCGGGTTCGTTCGGACGGGTCACTGATCGCCTCCCTTGGGAGCGTCATCCTTGTGCGGCGGGAAATATCTGGCGCGGATCAGCGCCGGCAGTGCGACGACGATATCGGTGAGCTGCTGGGCGATCGGCGGCGTCGCCTTGTACGCGATCATCCCGAGCGTGAAGCTCACCGCCTGCAACAGGAACGGATCGTCGAGCCAGATCGCGTCCACCACCTTGGTGGTGAAATAGCTGACGATGATCCCGACCAGCAGCCGGCCGAAACGATCGCCCCAGGTAAGCCCGCGCTCATAAGCGAGGCTGACCGACGCGCCGAGCGCGGCCGGGGTAATACCGGCCGCCACCGCGAAGGCCGCTTCGATCAGTTCGGCGAGGCGGTGGTGCTGCATCCGTCAATCCCAGAGCTGGACGAGAGGTTCGGGGCTGGCGGCCCCGGGGAGATCGGGAATCGTCACCAGCTCGCCCTCGGCGAGGGCATGGGCGCGGGCGGCGAGCCCCGGATTGGCGGCGAGCACCTGGTCGGCGGCGTCGGCGCCGCGACCGACCGCGCGCCACACCAGCGCATCGAGGCATTCGCCCTGGAGCGCGGCGACGGTCATCACAGCAGCGCGCTCCGGGATCGCGGGCGGCCGAGAATGTCGCGGATGGCGACCGTCGCGGCGCGGCGCTGGCTGCCGGCATGAAGGCGTTCCTCTGCATTGGCCTTGGCGCCCTGATCGGTCGCGGCGATATCGCCGTGCGTTTCGACGAGATCGGCGGCGGCGGTGGCATAGACCGCGCGCCGCCACAGGATCAGCGTGCGGGTTTCGCCCCCCACCGTCGTGCCGGGCACATCGGCGAGGCTCTCCGCGCCGTTCGCCTCCTGCGACAGGCGCCATGCGGCGAGCGCGTCCCCCACGGTGAGCGCGGCGCCGATCAGCGCCTCGCGCACCCGCGCATCGCTCGCCGCGCTCGCCGGCACGCGCACCGCTTCGCGGAACGCGGCGATCGACAGGTTCGGCCACCAGCCATCGCCGGCGATCGCGTCGGCGATCGGCGCGGGCGGCGGGCTGGGCGAGGCGACGAAGCCGGTCAACGCGGTTCCTCAGATCATGCGGTTTACGGGGGGTGAGGCAGTGGCGGGCACCGATCGGGGGAGCGAGCCCCCGGGGTGCCGACAGTGCCGCCCCCCGAGCGCCGCGGGGCGAGTTCGTGGCGGAGGCGTGCCTCCGCGAAAGGTTCAGCGGCGCGGGCGCGGGCGGCGCGGCGTGCCGGGGTTAAGGCGATCGTGGTGGCGGCGCGGCATCAGCAGCGCGAGCGCGAGCACCACCACGAACAGGGCGAACAGGATCCACGGGTTCATGCGGCCTCCTCGCCCAGCTTCTTCAGCTGGGAATCGATCTGCTCGATCCGCTTCTTGACCCCGCATTTGCCGTCGAGATCGAAGGCGCGGCCGAGATGGCGGCGGGCCTGGGTGAGCGCGGCGCGCTGGGCGCCGGCGGGGCCATCCGAACCGAGCGAATCGGCGGTGAGCGCGAAGGCGAGGCCAAGCGCCTTTTCCAGCTTGGCGCGGACCTGGTCGAAGATGTCTTCCTCGGCGACGAGCGCGTCGACCTCGCGCAGCACGGCCAGATCGAACGGCTCGTTCTTGCCGAGCGCCTTCAGCGCGCCTTCGGCGACTTCCTCGGCCAGCAGGGTGGGCGCGGTGCGATCGAACCGCTCGGGCAGCGTCAGGCGGTGCTTGAGCACGTGCCGGGCGATCGGCAGCGCCCCCGCGAAATCGCCGATGTCGATCCGCCAGATCATGGCGTGGGTGACGATATCGTCTTCGGTCGACACATCCGCCGCGAGCGCGCCCGCCACCCAGGCGTCGTATTCGGGCAGCAGCTCGCGCTTGAGCTCGATCTTCTTCTCGACCGATTGGATCTCGCGCAGGCGGCGCAGATCGTTGCCGAGCCGCGCGCGCATCAGTTCATAAGCGCTCGCCGCCGCCGGGGCGCGCTCGCCCGCCGCCTCGGCGAGGGTGGCCGAGCGCTTTTCGGCCATGACGCGTTCATAGTGGCGGCGGGCGAGGCTCATGGGCGGCTCCTATCGGGCGCCGGCGATCAGGCCGGCTTCTTGCCCATCACGATGTTTTCGACCAGCGCCACCCGCTCGTAATCCTCGATCACGTAGGCGACGTTGACGCTCTCGTAGTTCGCGATCTGGTCGAGCTCGGGCTCGTCCTTCAGCATCCGGCGGCGGGTGTTGTTCTGGAGGTAGATCGACAGGTTATCGAGGCTGGTGACCAGCACCGCGTTGGCCGGGAAGAACGGCACCACGATCGCGCGCTTGCCGCCGACCATCTTGGGCAGCGTCAGGATGCGGTCGCGCGCCTCCATCTCGGTGGCCTTGTCGCCCGCCGCGTTGATGACGTTCAGGAACTTGTCGTGAAGCAAATCGCGGCCGATGATCGCGACGAGATCGGTATCGTCGCGGTGCCATTCGGCGAGCAGCTGCACCGCGTCGTACACGAGCGCGTCGAGATTGGCGTAATCGACGTCGACGCCGATCTTGCCGGAGGCGTCGACGTAGATCGCCTTCAGCGGGTCCGCGGTGAGCGCGCCGTCGTTCAGCACGCGCTCCGCCGAATTGGTGCGGATCTTGTAGAGCCAGCCCTGGTTGACGTCCTGGAGCAGCGGGTTGGCGACGCGATCGGTCGCCGCCGCGATCGAGGTGCCGTTCCAGCCGATCATGATGTGATCGCGGCCTTCCTGCTTCTGGATCGCGCTCGACATGATGATCTGGAAATCGGGGCGGTGCGCCCACTGGTCGATCAGCGCATATTTGCGCGCCCAATCGAAGTTGGTCTGGACGCAGCGATAGGTGTTGATCTGGTTGCTGTCGGTCGGGTCGGTCGGGGTGCGGCGGTTGCCGGCGGCGGTGTTGGTGCGACCGGCGAGCGGCCGGGTGACGCCCAGGCCGAGCGTGACGTCTTCCTGCTGATCGACGCCGATCATGTTGATCTGCGACAGGAACTCGCTCGATTGCTTGATCTTCTCGACGAGCCGCTGCTCGACCACCGGAGCGACGGCGAATTTCGCCGACGCATCCTCGCGGGCGACACCGTTAATCCCGGCGATGCGATCGATGTAAGCGTTGAACAGCTTGCGGGTGGTGTTCTTCATGGTCGGCGATTCCTGTGGCGGGGGCGGACGGGCGGGGCGCGGCGATCAGCAATCGGCCAGGAGCTGGCCGGTGCCGCCACTGGCGGGGGTGCGGAATTGCTGGCCGGGGGCCTCGGTGGTCTCGATCGAGGCCTTCACCGTCGCCAGCTCGGCCTTGATCCCGCCGATCGCGGCGGTGAATTCCTGGCCCATCGCGCCGACACCCTTCACGATCTGCTCCATGCCGGCGGCGATCGCGGCGAAGCGCGCGTCATTGTCGTTGCTGGGCTGGGCGGGCGCGGGCGGGGCGGCTGGGGTCGGCGCCGGGCTGGGCGCGGGCGTGGCGGGCTGCTGGCCCTGCTGGGCGACCAGGTTCTTGAAGAAGGTGCCGGCGGCCTCGAAAAAGCCCTTCGACGCGCTGTCGCCGGGCAGGCTCGCGACCTCCTCGAACTCGATCGCCGATTCCTGGGCGGCGGTGAACAGCGTATTGGGCGCCGAGCGGCGCGCGGCGTAGGGATCGACGCCCTTTTCGCGCTGACCGGCCACGAATTGCAGCATTTCGGTGCCGAGCGAGGCGGGGCTGTCGGTGACGGCGAGGCCCATAAGATAGGCCTTGCCGCTGGCGGCGAAATTCGGGTTGATCTCGACCGAGCTGAACAGCTTTTGCTTTGCCGCGTTGATCTTCAGCAGATCCTCGGTCGGCTCGATCTGGGCGAACAGCGCCAGCTTCTTTTCAGGGGTGCCGGCGACATCGAGGGTGATCTCCTCTGCCTTCAGCGCGATCACGTCGCCCAGCGCGCGGAACGGCGGATCGGCGGTGATGCCGCGGATATGCTCCATGTTCACCCGCGCCGCATAGGTTTCGCGGTTATAGGTCGCGGCCATGTCGAGCAGCTGCTGGCGCTCGATCGTGCGGCCATCGGCGGTGGCGCCTTCGACGGCGACGCGGAAGAATTTGGAGACCTTGGGCATTGCGGGCGCGCTCCGGGTGATTGGCGTTTGGCGACCTTTCGGACGCGCGCAACGGAGCTTGAACGGGAGCCGCGAAGCAATGTCGCGCTGTTGTAAAGCGCGCGCTTACAACAAGCGGGCGGCGCCAGCGGCGGGCGCGCGCGGTTAGCGTCCGCCGCGATGAACGTTCCCATCCCCTTCGATGCGCGGCGCCGTGCCAAGCATTATTTCTGGGCCGGATACACCTGCGAACAGGTGGCCGAGGTGCTCGAGCTGAACCCGGCAACGGTGCGCAGCTGGAAGGCGCGCGACCGCTGGGACGAGGCGAGCCCGATCGAGCGCATGGAAGGGGTGACCGAGGCCGAATATTGCCGGCTGATCCTGAAACCCGACAAGAGCGGGCGCGACGTGCGCGATATCGATCTGCTCGCCCGCCAGGCCGAGCGCTTCGCCCGCGTCCGCCGCTATGAGGCGCCGGGGGGCCATGAGGGCGATCTGAACCCCAAGGTGGCCAACCGCAACGCCGGGGAGCGCAAGAAGAAGCGCAAGAACCACCTCACAACCGAGCATCAGCAGGCGCTGCTCGACGCGTTCGACAAGGGCCTGTTCGACTATCAGCGCGGGTGGCGATCGCCCAAGGCCGAGCTGCTGGGTTCGACCACGCTGAAGACGCGCTTCATCCTGAAGAGCCGTCAGATCGGCGCCACCTTCTATTTCGCGCGCGAGGCGCTGATCCGCGCGATCGAGACCGGCAACAACCAGATTTTCATTTCGGCGAGCCGCGCCCAGGCCAACATCTTCCGCCAATATATCTGCGCGTTCGTGCTGAACGCGTGCGGCGTGAAGCTGGAAGGTGACCCCATCGTGCTCGACCTGGACGGGGTGGAGGGGCCGGAGGGCGAGCCGCCCAAGCTCTATTTTTTGGGCACAAATTACCGCACCGCCCAGGGCTATCACGGCGACGTTTACGTCGACGAGTGTTTCTGGATCCACGGCTTCGAGCAGATCAACAAGGTCGCCTCGGCGATGGCGAGCCAGAAGCGCTATCGGAAGACCTATTTCTCGACGCCGTCGACCCTTGCCCACGAGGCCTATGCGATGTGGAGCGGCGAGCGGTTCAACGCCAAGCGGCCCAAGGATCAGCGCGTCAAGATCGACATCAGCCATGCAGCGCTGAAAGACGGCGCGCTCGGCTGCGACGGCGTGTGGCGCCAGATCGTGAGCATTCACGACGCCGAGGCCGGCGGCTGCGATCTGTTCGACTTGGGCGAGCTGCAGCTCGATTACAGCCCCGATGAGTTCGCCAACCTGTTCCTGTGCCAGTTCATCGATGACAGCCAGTCGGTGTTCCCCTTTACCCTGATGCGCCGCTGCGCGGTCGACAGCTGGGAGGTGTGGCGCCACGATTTTGATCCGTTCGCGGTGCGGCCCTATGCCGGCGAGGTGTGGCTGGGGTACGACCCGCAGGAGAGCGCGAACGGCGACGACGCCGCGCTCGTGGCGCTCGCCGCCCCCAAGGAGCCCGGCGGCAAGTTCCGGGTGATCGAAAAGCAGCGGCTCAAGGGTCTCGACTTCACGCTGCAGGCGGCCGCGATCCTGAAGATGGTCGACAAATACAACGTCACTTACATCGGGATCGACACCACCGGCGCCGGCGCCGCGGTGCTCCAGCTCGTGCGCCAGAAATGGCCGCGTGTCACCGCGCTGCGCTACTCGGTCGAGCTGAAGAGCCAGATGGTGTTCAAGGCCAAGAACGTGATCAGCGCCGGTCGGCTCGAGTTCGACGCCGGCGCGACCGATATCATCAATTCGTTCATGGCGATCTACCCGGCGACCACCGACAGCGGGCGCCAGGTGACCTTCCGCGCGAGCCGCGCCGGCGACACCGGCCATGCCGACCTGGCCTGGGCGATCATGCACGCGCTGTACCACGAGCCCCTGGACCCGGCCCAGGCCGGCACCCGCAAATCGAGAATGAGGATCACCGCGCATGGAGCAGCAAATGACGGAATCGGCGGCGGCGCAGGTGCCCGCGCTCATTGGCGAGGCCGGCGCCGCCGTGCCGGCGAAGAAGAGCCGCGTCGCCAGCTCGCGCGCGTTCCGCTTCGGCGATCCCGAGCCGGTGCTCGAGGCGGGCGGGGGCTATCTGTGGACGAGCGAGAGCTTGTGGAACGGGCGCTGGTACGAGCCGCCGCTGCCGCCGGTCGCGCTCGCGCGGACGCTGAACATGAGCCCGCACCACCGATCGGCGATCATCTACAAGCGCAACCAGCTCTCCCGCCACTTTATTCCGAGCCGATGGCTCTCGCGGCGTGAGTTCGAAAAGCTCGTGCTCGACCTGTTGTTGATGGGCAATTGCTATGCCGAACGGCGCGACAACATGGCCAGTCGGCCAATGGCGCTGCTTCGCGTGCCTGCGGTCAATACGCGCGTCGGCCGCGACGATACCTGTTGGTGGGCGCCCGACTGGACGGGGGCGAGCGCATTTCGCCAGGGCTATGTCTTCCAGATCGCCGAGGATGACGCGGCGCAGGAGATTTACGGCTGCCCCGAATGGCTTTCGGCGCTGCAGGCCGGGCTGCTCGGCGAGGCGGCGACGCTGTTCCGGCGCCGCTACTACATCAACGGCAGCCACGCCGGGTACATCCTTTACATCAGCGAGGCCGAGTTCAGCGACGCCGATGCCGACGCGCTCGAGGAGCAGGTTACCCAGAGCAAGGGACCGGGGAACTTCCGCGACTTGTTCCTCCATATCCCCAACGGCAAACCGGATGGGGTCAAGCTGATCCCGATCGGCGAGACCGGCGCCAAGGATGAGTTCCTGAACGTGAAATCGGTGGCGCGTGACGACATGCTCGCCGCGCACCGCGTGCCGCCGGTGCTGCTCGGCATCATCCCCCAGAATGCGGGCGGCCTGGGCGATCCGGCCAAGGCGGCTGACGTGTTCCACTTCGCGGAGATCGAGCCGCTGATGCGCCGGCTCGAGGCCATCAACGACTGGATCGGTCTGCCGGCGGTGACGTGGGCGCCTTACGAGCGGCTCGCCGCGACGCCAGCGGCGACGCCAGGGCGCTGAACCCTTTCGCCTCCGCTCCGGGTCGGGGCGGGGGTATCGGCGCGCCAACGCCGATAACCGACGCGCTCGCACGCGCCATGAACCAAATGGCCGGTTCGGCCCATCCCGCACCCGACCGATCGGGTGGGATGCCCCTTGCATGGAGTGCGTGATGAGTTCGTTAACTGCAGTTCGCCCCGTCCGTCCCGTCGCCGGCTATGTGGGCGGCAAGAAGAACCTGGCCGGCACGATCGTGCCGATCATCGATGCTATCGACCACCGCCGCTACGCCGAGCCGTTCGTGGGCATGGGCGGTATCTTCCTGCGCCGTCGGCGCCGGCCCAGCGCCGAGTTCATCAACGACATCTCTGGCGATGTCGTCACGCTGTTCCGGGTGCTGCAGGAGCATTACCCCTATTTCATCGACCATTTGCGGTTCCGGCTCGCGAGCCGCGCCGAATATGAGCGGCTGCTCGCGCTGCCCGCCGATCGCTTGACCGACATCAACCGCGCGGCGCGGTTCCTCTATCTGCAGCGCCTCGCCTTTGGCGGGAAGGTGAGCGGGCGGAATTTCGGTGTCGATGCGCGGCAGGGCGCCCGCTTCAACGTCACCAAGCTCGAGCCGATGCTTGCCGAGCTGCACGAGAGGCTCGCGGGCGTGGTGGTCGAACGCCTGCCCTTCGCCGAGTTCATCGCGCGGTACGATACGCCCGAGACGCTGTTCTATTGCGACCCGCCCTATTGGGGCAGCGAGACCGACTACGGCGCCGGCGTGTTCGAGCGCGCCGACTTCGAGCGGCTCGCGGGCCAGCTCACGCGCATAAAGGGGCGGGCGATCGTCTCGCTGAACGACGTGCCGGCGGTGCGCGAGGTGTTCGCCGGCTTCCACCTGCGCGAGGTGGAGACCACCTACACGATCGCTGGCAATGACAACGGCAAGCGCGCCGCCGAGCTGCTGATCAGCACCTTCAAACTGCCCTGAACGCCCGCGCGGCTCGGCCCATCAAGCCGAGCCGCGCCCCGCGTAACAATCAAACCGCCGTACGTAATAAAAGAACATGACGCCACCCCCTCGACCCCGCGCGCCGAGCTTACCCCCGCGCCTCGCCTCCGTGCTTTTGGTGTTACGCGCGTTGCACCCAGGTACGTTTCCTGGCGCTCCAGCCCGCTAAGGGTCGATGCAAACCGTTGCGATCTGATGCTTGAGCGTCGTCGATACCCACATCGTCCAAATTTGAAGGCCAATTTCGCCAGCCCTGGAGGGTGGGGTCGGGAAAGGCATAACATCCATAACCTTGCCGCCAAATGCATTGCTAACACGCTGAAATGCTTGGCTTCTATCGGTTATGTTTTAGGCGTTATTGGACATAACCTTTTTTCTCGAACTTCATTACCTCATTGAAAAGTAGCGGTTTTCTCCAGTGGTTCGGTTAGGGTTAGGAGGCATAATCATGTTATAGAGAAATTATGTTTTTTGTTATGTCGTAAGTCATTGTTTTGGCGCAGATGTTATGAATGTTATGTCGTTGCCGACAGGCCCCTTAAATAGAGAAAGATGGACGCGCGTAGAAGCACGCCTAGCGTCGATCAAGCTGGTGAGCGAAAAAGTTTAAGCTGCGACGACGGCGAGGCTATGACGACGAGTGAAGCGAGCCCCCGCAACCACCAATGACATAACGCCGGTCGATCCTTTGGGATGGCCGGCGTTTGTCGTTTTGGAGGACGGCGATCAGGCGGCCCTTAAGGGTCCGATTGGGCCTCGACGCATTT